>CAUQCZ010000006.1:0-18642 GCA_963516335.1 uncultured Campylobacter sp.
AGAAACTACCGCACGTTGCACGGCAAGGGCGATAGCACGGAGCGAATTTATGAGGGTGACAGGGCGCTTTTATCGCAGCTGTTTTTGGGCTACAACGACGGCGTAAATACCCTAAAAATCGGGCGATTCGAAATGATAAACGACTGGTCGAGCAAGATCCAAGACGGCGTGCGGGTAACAAGCGAGGCGGCGCCTAATTTACTTCTTGACGCAAGCTATTCTAAAAGGCGCGGAAGGGCTTATTTAAAGGAAATGTGGGGCTTTACGAAGCTAAACGAGGGTCGAGGGATTTTTAACGCGGGAGCCACGTATAAACAAGGCGGCGCATCGGTTAAAATTTACGCGCTTTACGCAAGCGAACTATTTAGCGCGCTAGGCGGCAAAATATCCTACGAAAGCGGCGGCTTTCAAAGCGGCGCGGGCGAGATGAAGCTAGGCTGGATGCTACACTACGCAAGAAGCGACGAGAGAAAACAAAGCGGCGACGGAAGTTTGGCGGAGGCTAAAATTTACGGCGTCTTAGAGGGCGCCAAGCTTACCTTGGCTTACGTAAAATCGGGCAAAAGCGTAGGCTGGGGAAGTATGAATTTAGCCGGCGATCAAATCGTATTTTTCGAAGAAGGCGACGTGATATACGAGCGCGACGCAAGGACGTATTACGCGGCGTTTGATACGAAGATAAAAAAGCTAAATTTAGGGATGCTTTTAGGCACTACGAAGTATAGATTAAAGCGCGCGGACGATAAAACCTACCACCAAAACGAGCTAACGGCTAGACTAGGCTACGAGATTGCTAAAAATTTGAGGGCGTTTGCGACGTTTGATCGGACGTTTAGAGCACAGCCTAGATACCCTGCGATGATGCAAATAAGCGCGGGCTTAGTTTATAGCTTTTAGCGAGCTTGCGGCGCATTGGCGGCTTTATTTGATTAAATTTAGCAAGCTTAAAACTTGCTAAACGCACGCCGTTTGCCGCAAATTCGTCTACCTTTCGCGCGCTACTAAAATTCCGCTAAAAATAACTAAAAATATCCCGAAAAACGCTGCCGCGTTAGGTAGCGTATCGCCCATAAAAAAGCCCACGACTAGCGAAAATACGACGTCCATATAGCTTACCGCGGCGACCGAGCCCGCCTTTTTGCTCGCCGCATACGCCTTCGTCATATAAAACTGGAAAAAATAGCCCGCAAGCCCCATTAGCACGATTAGGATCACGCCTTTAAAATTCGGCGCCACAAACGGCGAAAGCAAGAAATCTAGAGGCTCAAATTTAACCCACTCCGCAACGCCCATCAAAAGCATCGGCAAAGCCGTTCCCCACGCCATAAAGCTAAGCACGATGACGCTCGTATCGTAGCTTTTGCGAAGAGTTCTGACGCTAAGCATCGCAAGCGCCGCTCCCACGCCGCTCCAAAGGCCCAGCCAGTCGGTTTTACTGATGCCTAAATTTGGCTGGATGATAAAAAGTATGCCGATAAAGCCAAGAAATATCGCGCCCCAGCCCTTTTTGCTAAGCACTTCTTTTAAGAAAATCGCCGCAAAAATCGCCGTGAAAATGGGGCTAGTTTTTTGAAAAGTATAAGCCGCACCTAAATTTATATGAGCAATGTTGTAAAAAAGAGCAAAAAGCGCGATCGTACCGATAAATCCGCGAAACATCAGCACAAAAAGCTGCCCGCCTTTTTGGCGTGTAGGCGGCCTTTTGTAAATGGCGTAAAGCACGATAGCAAGACCGACGGCATTTCTAAAAAATACGACCTCGATACTGGGCATCTGCTCGCTCAAAACCTTCGCAAAGCCTCCGACAGCGGCAAAAAACATACACGCGATGATCATATAATAAGCGCCCAAATGGTGCAAAACGTATCTACGAAACAAAATTTTTCCTTTAAATTTAGGCGTATTGTAATGCAAAACGGCTTAAATTTATAAACAATGTAAGCAAAAAATTTGTATAATCGGGATTTTAAGCGGCGAAGTCGGCCGCAAATTTAACGGGATTTTTAAGGGAAAATTTTGCAAAAGATAATTTTAGTCGGCAAGCCAAACGTCGGCAAAAGCTCGCTCTTTAACCGCCTAGCCGGCAGACGTATAGCCATCACCAGCGACGTTAGCGGTACGACGAGAGATACGAACAAAACTATTATAGAAATTTACGACAAAAGCTGCGTTTTAATCGACAGCGGCGGGCTAGACGATAGTAGCGAGCTCTTTAAAAACGTCAAGGCAAAAACCCTAGCCGAAGCTAGAAGCTCGGATGCCATAATCTTTATGGTCGACGGCAAAATGATGCCTAGCGACGAGGACAAAGCCCTATACTACGCGCTTTTAAAGCTAAATTTACCGACCGCGCTCGTAATCAACAAAATAGACAGCAAAAAAGACGAGCTGCGAAGCTACGAGTTTGCAAATTTCGGCGCAAAAACGAGCTTCGCTATCTCAGTCAGCCACAACGCGGGCATCGACGAGCTAGCGGACTGGATCTATAAACAGCTAAAAGACGAGATCCGCCCCGACGTCAGCGAGGATTTGGATGAGTTTTTGGAAAATTTCGGTGACGACGGCGAGGTGGTTAGGGAGATATCGGCTCGCGAGGATTATGAACGCAAAAATATCCAAGTAGGCATCATCGGACGCGTAAACGTCGGCAAAAGCTCGCTGCTAAACGCGCTAGTAAAAGAATCTCGCGCGGTCGTGAGCGACATAGCCGGTACGACGATAGACCCGGTAAACGAGACTTCCGTCTATGAGGATAGGATTTTTGAGTTCGTCGATACCGCGGGCATCAGAAAACGCGGCAAGATAGAAGGCATCGAAAGATACGCGCTAAACCGTACCCAGTCCGCGCTCGAGCTCGCCGACATCGCGCTTTTGGTGCTTGATAGCTCCGAACCGCTAACCGAGCTTGACGAGCGTATCGCGGGCCTTGCGGCCAAATTTGAGCTCGGCGTCATAATCGTGCTAAACAAATGGGACAAAAGCGAGGAAGATTTTGATAAATTTAGTCGCGAGATCAGGGATAAATTTAAATTTCTCGCCTACGCGCCGATCATCAGCGTTTCGGCTCTGGGCGGCAAAAGAGTGCATAAAATTTACCCGCTTATTTTAGAAGTTTATAAAAACTACACGCAAAAAATCCAAACCGCAAGGCTAAACGAAGCTATCGAAGAGGCGGTAAAAGCGCATCCGATACCGCGCGAAAAGGGCAAAAGCGTGAAAATTTACTACGCGGTGCAGTTTGGTTTCGCACCGCCTAAGATCGCGCTAGTAATGAACCGTCCGCGCGCCCTGCACTTTAGCTACAAACGCTACCTAACGAACAAACTGCGCGAGAAATTCGAGCTATCCGGCACTCCAATCGTGCTGATCCCGAAAAATCGCAGCGGCTCGGACGAGGAAAACGAGGGAAAAAGTGAGTAGAAATTTAGTTTTTATCGGCTTTATGGGTGTCGGCAAAGGTGCGGTAGCAAGGCATATCGCGAAAAAAACGGGCAAGCTGTTTTTAGACACCGACGAGCTGATCGAAAGCGAGCAAAATTTAAAAGTCCGAGAAATTTTCGAGACTAAGGGCGAGGAGTATTTTAGAAAATGCGAGGCAAAACTCGCTAAAAAGCTGGCCAAAAACGTAAAATCCTCGGTAATCGCGGCGGGCGGCGGCTTTGCAAAGGTTAAAGGCCTGAAAAAAATCGGAAAAATCATCTATCTAAAATCAAGTTTTGAAGCGATTTTAAAGCGAATCGACGAGAGCGGCGAAGCGCAGATGCACTACGCCAAACGCCCGCTTTTGCGTGATCTAAACGTAGCCAAAAAGCTTTTTAACGAGAGAAAAAAGATGTATAAAAACGTCGCCGATCTCATAATCGACGTCGAAGGCAAAGGGCTAGAGCAAGTCGCGAAAGATATTTTAGAAAAAAGGATTAAGTAAAATTTGGGTTGAAATTTGAGCGTAAATTTGGGTTTCAAATTTAAAGCGGTAGCGTTCGTCTGCGTCGGCGTGAAAATTCGGCGGATTGCAAAATTTAGCGCAAAAAAGATAAGTGAATTTTTAAAATTTAGCGGATTACAAATTTTGTATGATTTAATGCAAATTTTGAAGCGGCAGTATTTTGCGATGATTTTTTGTGGCTTTGAAGTTAAAATTTGACGAAGATAAGGCATGTAGCCTATCGAGTCAAATTTTAACGTTCTGCTTGCAGTTGCGAGCAAAGCGAAGCAAAAATCCGCAAAAAGCGCGCAAAAGACAACGTGCAAGACAAGAGAAAGAGAGAAAAATGAGAGTACTAACAGGTTTGCAACCAAGCGGCAAACTACACCTAGGCAACTACTTCGCCTCCATAAAACAAATGGTTGAGGCGCAGGGGCAAAACGAGATGTTTATGTTTATAGCAAACTACCACGCGATGACCTCGGTCGCCGACGCGGGGAAGCTAAAACAAAACACCTATGAGGCTGCAAGCGCGTTTTTGTCGCTGGGTATCGATCCGCAAAAGAGCGTATTTTGGGTGCAAAGCGACGTCAAAGAGGTTTTAGAGCTCTACTGGATACTGAGCCAATACACGCCTATGGGCCTGCTCGAGCGCGCGCACAGCTACAAGGACAAGGTCGCAAAGGGCTTAACCTCGCATCACGGGCTTTTTAGCTATCCGGTTTTGATGGCGGCCGATATCCTGCTATACGGCGCGCAGGTCGTGCCAGTGGGTAAGGATCAGATCCAGCACGTCGAGATCGCGCGCGACATCGCGATCAAATTTAACAACGAGCACGGCGACATCTTCGTCCTGCCGGAGTACAAAGTCGATGAAAACGTCGCTACGGTGCCAGGCACAGACGGCGCGAAAATGAGCAAAAGCTACGGCAATACGATAGATATTTTCGCCGGCGCCAAAGAGCTAAAAAAGCAAATTTCAAGCATCGTGACGACCTCGGAACCGCTTGAAGCGCCTAAGCAGTGGCAAAACTGTAACGTCTATAATATCGCTAAATTATTCCTAGACGAGGATGGACAAAAGGCGTTACGAGCGCGTTACGAGCGCGGCGGCGAAGGACACGGACACTTTAAGGCGTATCTAAACGAGCTGGTTTGGGACTATTTTGCGGACGCGAGAGGGAAATTTGATTATTATCTAAATCACTCGGGCGAAGTGGATGAAATTTTAAACGAAGGCGCGAAAAAAGCACGAGCCGTCGCAGCGCCGATAATGGAAAAAATACGCGCCGCAACAGGTATATACAAATAAATTTTAAAGGAAAAAAATGCAAGCAATCTACCCTTACGCGCAGCTTATTCACCTGATCTGTGCTATCATTTTCGTCGGATTTTTATTTTTCGACGTGATTATTTTTTCAAGAGCCAAGGCCAAACTGCCCGCAGAAATAGCGCAAAAAGCGCAACAAGCCATCTCAAGCGTCGCGATAAAAATCATGCCGCTTTGCGTGCTGCTTTTAGTGCTAACGGGCGGCATGATGATGAGCAGCTGGGTCGGGTCTAAAGCGGGCGGATATTTTGGGTCGAATTTACAAATCGTCTTTATGATAAAGGTTATCTTGGCGCTGCTGATATTTGCGGCCGTAGCGACCAATCTCACGTGTAAATTTATACTAAAACGCCCTAGCCCGCTAGGCAATATCCACCCGTTTGCGTTTACGGCGGCGGCAATCATCGTGATATTTGCTAAAGTTATGTTTATGGTGTAAAGGATAAAAATGATAAATCTAAAACTACTCGACACGCGCTACGACAAGTTCGTAAAAAAATTGCAAGGAAAAAACGTAAAGCCCGAGGTTTTAAACGAGCTTTTGACGACGTTTAACGAGCTAAAAGCAAAACGTCAAGCGCTAGAAAATTTCCAAGCGATCCAAAACGCCAAAAGCAAGGAGCTAGGCATAAAGGCCAGAAACGGCGAGAACACCGACGAGCTAAAAAACGAGCTAAATTTAAACAAAACGGCGATGGGCGACGCCGCCGATATCGTGCGCGCATACGAGGAAAAACTAGAAAACATCGCAAGCTGCGTGCCAAATATCACCGATGACGATGTGCCGTTTGGCGCCGACGAAGATGGCAACGTCTGCGTAAAAACGGTGCTGGAACCGACAAAATTTGACTTTACGCCAAAGGAACACTACGAGCTTGGCGAGAGCTTAGGCTGGCTTGATTTCGAGCGCGGAGTTAAGCTTTCAGGCTCGCGCTTTTGCGTGCTAAAGGGTATGGGAGCAAGGCTTAGTAGAGCGCTGGTTAATTACATGATAGACTTTAACAGCGCGCGCGGCTTTGAGCTGGTTAACGTGCCGTTTTTGGTTAGCTCAAATACGCTCTACGGCACCGGACAACTACCTAAATTTGAAGAAGATCTCTATAAAGTGCGTGACGAGGATTTGTATCTGATACCCACTAGCGAAGTGCCGGTGACTAATCTTTATAACGACGAAATTTTGCCTGTAGAGAGCCTGCCGATAAAGATGACTTGCTACTCGGCGTGCTTCCGCAAAGAAGCAGGCTCCGCTGGACGCGACACGCGCGGCATGATACGCCAGCATCAGTTTGAAAAGGTCGAGCTCGTAGCTATCACGACCCCGGAGCAAAGCGCGGCGATGCTAGATGAGATGGTAGCGTGTGCTAGCGACTTGCTAACTAGCCTTGGGCTGCCGCACCGACATATGCTGCTTTGCAGCGGAGATCTGGGCTTTAGCGCGGCAAAGACGGTAGATCTCGAGGTCTGGCTGCCTGGACAAAACAAATACCGCGAGATAAGCTCGGTATCAAATACCCGCGATTTCCAAGCGCGCAGGGCCAAAATCCGCTACAAAGACGGCAAGAAAAACGCTCTGGTAAACACCCTAAACGGCTCGAGCCTAGCCGTAGGCAGAACGCTCATAGCGATAATGGAAAACTACCAAAAAGCAGACGGCAGCATCGAGATCCCCGAAGTTCTTAAAAGGTATATGTAGTGGCGCAAAACGACGACGAAAACGTAGTAATCCTTGAAGACATAGACGAAGAGCAAAGCCCCGAGACAAGCTCCTTAGGCGAACCGGATAATAGCAAAGAAGACGGCTTAGTCTCGCTTGATGAGCTAGAACCCGTCGTCCAAGAAGAGCCGCCGCAAGAGGCGCAAGAAGAGACTAAAAAAAGCAAGAAAAAGCTTTTTGTCATCGGCGGGGCGGCTGGCGCGCTCGTCACCATCATAGCCGTGGTTTTATTTTTCGTTTTTAGAGGCGAAAAAAAGCCGCCCATAGACGAAAAACAGATAGTAAAAGATATCGAGGAGCGCTACGAGTCGCAAAAATTCGGCAGTTCAAAGATCGACGACATGATTGCAAAGGCAAATTTGCTCTACGAAAAGGGCAATAAATTTGAAGCGCTGAAAATCTACGAAAACATCGCCGTCTACAACCAAAGCCTCTCAAACTACAATCTTGGCGTCTCGCAGATGAGGCAGGGCAAATTTGAAGACGCGCTAGAAAGCTTTAAAAAAGCGATCGCAAACGACGAAAACGTCGCCGTTAGCGCCATAAACGCCGCGGTTAGCTCGCTAGAGCTAAAAAACGAGCAAAATTTTAACTATTATATAAATCTCGCTAATTCGTTTTTGTATAAGGAAGCAGACTCTCCGTTATACAACTATTACTACGCGCTCATAAACTACTACAAAGGCCAATACGTCGAAGCTTTAGCGGCCCTCTCGCACGCCGAAAACGGCTACTATAAAGACCGCTACGACTACCTCGCGGCTAAAATTTTAAGCTTTATCGGCGACGATGCCGAAGCGATAAAAAAGCTCGAAGCGCAAAAGGAATTTGACGCGGACCTGGCGCTTGGCATGCTTTATGCAAGGCTTGGACAATACGAAAAAGCTAGAAATAGGCTAAATTTAGCGCTAAACAAGGGCGGCGACTCAAATAAAATAAACTCGATGATAGCCATCATAAACCTAAAAGACGGCAAATTTGAGGCCGCAACAAACGAAATAAAGGCCGTATTTCACGAGGATCCGCTGTTTTTAAACGCGAATTTTCCGATCAAAACGATACTAAATCCCGAGCTTTTTGACGTAAATTTAGCTCAAGCGCACTTTAAAAACGACCTGTTTTTCGATAAAACCAAGCGCTACGAGACGCTGTTTTACTTCGCGCCCTACAAGGTTTTTGACCCGAATCAAACGATAAACTACATAAGAAAAGGCGGAGTGAGCCTGTTTTTGGACGATGCGAGCGCGGCGGGCAACTACCTAAACGCTAGCGGCGCGCTCTCAAAAGTAAATTTAGAGCTCTCATCAGCCATCGCAAACGCCCTAAACTACAAGCTAAAGCAGGCCAACGCGCAGTTTGCCTCGCTCATCTCGCTCTATCCAGAGCACTCGGTTTTACACTACGACCTAGCGCTTAGCTACGCCCAGCTGGGCAACTTTAGCATGGCGGCAAAGCACTTTATCATGAGCTATCACTTAGACCCGACAAACTACCTAGCAGGCGTACTAGGCGCTATCGCAAACGATATAAATGCAGTGGATAACGCTAAACTACTACAAGAAATTTCAGAAAATCTCGACCACGACTCTAGCTCAAAAGACGCGCCCGTTAGCCAGGCTCTGATGGCGCTCATAGCAAATAATAGCGGCGCTTTAATGCGCTGGCTAGAAGAAGAAAAGGAAGAGACCGCGCTAAATTTAGCCTTTGACGCGATAATCGCAAAGATGACCGACAAAGGCGAGGAGTTTGCTAAAAAGACGCAAATTTTAAAATCTAAGCTGCCTGAAGATATCGTAGCGAACATCCTTGATTTTATCGCAAACTACAAGGATGAAGGCATCAAAAAATACGTCGAGCAGATTCAAATTTACTTCCACGACAAACGGCTAAACGACGCGGCGTTTTATCACGGCGCAAACATCATCAAAGAGCAATACATCAAGCTTTTGCAAATCTCGGGTCTGCTAAACTACGAACGAGGGAAAATAAAAGCGCTACTAAAACAAGGCGCCAATAACGCCGATTTGCTCCAGACGCTAGCTTATATCGACATTTTCACGAACGATTTTGAGGAGAGCTATCAGATCTACAACCGCATAATCGACGAGTTTAAGATAAACGACGCGGGCACGCTGTTTCTAGCAGCCGTAGCTGCCATCGGCTCAAACCACCCGCAAAACGCAACCGCGCTTTTGGAGCTATCCAAGCTCACCGATCCAAACGCGATGGAAAGCCGAGTGGCGCTCGGACACCTATATCAAGAGATCGATAATATCGAAGCTGCGACGATACAATACGGGCTGATAAAAGATCCGAATTTTAAAAGCAAATTCGTTGATTTTATGATTGATTACGAGAAACTAAAAAAGTAGTTTTATGCGGGCGATACAGCGATAAATTCGTCGCAAATTCGCCCGAATAATTTTTATAAATTTGAAGCGCCGAAGCGAAGCGGCTTTATTAAATTTGACGAAAGCAAAAACAACTCGCCTTGTCAAATTTGATCGTCCTGCTCCGCTTTGCGCTATGGCTCGCGGCTTTAGATCGCCGCAAATTTACAACAGCACGCCACTAAGCCGCGCCCAGGTCAAATTTTACTTATCCTCAAGCACCTTTTCGCGCCACTTCGAGCTTGATTTTTTATCCATCGCCATATCTTTAGACATCTCGGCCGCAGCCTCAAAGTTTTTCTGCACGCCTTCGCTATTATTTTGATATTTAACGGCATTTGAACGCTGTATGCCGATGCTCTCGGCCTCGCTAGCCGCATCGATATTCGCTCCCAAAAATATAAACTCCCAGTCGTATTTTTCCTGCTTATCGCTTATCATTTTTTTGATCTGCGCCTTTGAGTACTCCTTGCTCGAGTTCTCCTGCCCGTCGGTGATGATGACGAAAAGCACGGCTCTGTTTTTAGCGTAGATGTCCTCGACTTTTGAGATTTTGTTTATCGTATCGCCCACAGCGTCTAGTAGCGCGGTGTTGCCGCCAGCGACGTAGTCCTTGCTCGTTAGCTTTTCAACCTTTTTGATATCGGCTCTATCGTGCAGGGTCTTAAAATGCGTATCGAAAAGCACCGTAGTTACCTTCGCGTCCACGCCGGCTTCTTTTTGCTTGTCGATCATCGAGTTAAAACCACCGATAGTATCGCTCTCAAGCCCGCTCATAGAGCCTGATTTATCTAGGATTAGCACCATTTCAAGCTGCTTTGGCGTAGATTTTTGCGGCGCTTCCTCGCTTTTGGCAAACGCAAACGCCCCGATAATCATCAACAAAAACGCGATTTTTTTCATATTTTCTCCTTTGAAAAATTTGGCTTGATTATAGCAAATTTTAGCGGCGCGGCGGTAAATGCGAGGGGATTTAAATTTGCGCGCCGAGCAAAATCCGCCCGAAATCAAAGCTAGATTTTACCCGCCGCAAAACGGAAGCGGTTTGATATAAAATTTATCGCAGTCGGCTCGGGCGGATAAATTTTGGCTTTAAATCAAAATCCCAAATTTAGCTCGAGGTAATTTTGCTACGAGCCGCCCGCTCAAGTTGCGCTTAAATTTATGAGCAAATTTAAAGGCTAAATTTACGAATTTAATGCCCGAATTTAGCCCTAAACTCGCCGCGCCGTAAAAACGACCGATTTTACTTCGAGGCGCTAATTTTAACGTAGCTGTTTAGCGCGCCCACGTACGCTTTAGCGCTCGCCGTCATCGTATCGATATCAAGACCGTGTCCGATGACGGTTTTGCCGTCAAATTCGACCTTTACTACGACGTTTGCCAGCGCGTCTTTGCCTTGCGAAACGGCGTTTACCTTATAGTCTTTTAGTACGCCGTTTATACCGCTTAGACGGTCGATGACCTTAAATATCGCGTCCGCCGTACCGTTACCAAGCGCCGCGTCGCTCTTGATCTCGTCTGCGTGGCGAAGCGTGATAGCAGCGCTACTTAGGCCTTTGTTGCAGCTGCTTTGCGTTAGCGTCAAAAACTCGAAAACTTCGGGGATCTTGATGATCTCGCTGGTTACCAGCGCGCGCAAATCGTCGTCAAAGATCTCTTTTTTCTTATCCGCTAGCGCCTTAAATTTCTCAAACGCCTCGTTTAGCGCGCTATCTTCGAGCTCAAAACCAAGACTAATTAGCTTATCTTTAAAGGCGTGGCGACCCGAGTGTTTGCCTAGTATCAGCGAGTTTTTATCCAGTCCGATGCTCTCGGCGCTGATGATTTCGTAGGTTTCTTTGTGTTTTAGCACGCCGTCTTGGTGGATGCCGCTTTCGTGAGCGAAGGCGTTTTTACCGACGATGGCTTTGTTTGGCTGAGGCTCGATGCCGATGATACCAGCTAGCAGGCGCGAGCTAGGATAAATTTCTTTATAAACTATGTCCGTGTAAAGCGGCGCGAATACGTCGCTACGCGTCTTTATCGCCATCACGATCTCTTCAAGCGCGGCATTTCCCGCACGCTCGCCGATACCGTTTAGCGTACACTCAACCTGCCTTGCGCCCGCTTTTATCGCGGCTAGCGAGTTTGCCGTAGCTAGGCCTAGGTCGTTGTGATTATGCACGGAGACGACTGCGCGAGCGTTTATAAATTTAACCATTTCTCCTATGCGGGCGGTAATCTCCTCAGGATATAGATACCCCACGGTGTCTGGGATGTTGATCGTCTTTGCTCCGGCGTTTATGGCGGCGTCGCAAATTTCTTTTAAAAAGCTCATCTCGCTCCTGCATGCGTCCTCGCAGCTAAACTCAACGTCCTCGCAGAAGGTTTTAGCGTATTCCACGGCTCGAACGGCACGTCTAATCACTTCATCTGGAGACATTTTTAGCTTAAACTCCATATGAATCGGGCTTGTTGCGATAAAGGTGTGGATGCGCCTGTTTTTTGCCGGAGCTATAGCCTCCCCCGCAGCCT
Organism: uncultured Campylobacter sp.; assembly: GCA_963516335.1. GTDB lineage: Bacteria > Campylobacterota > Campylobacteria > Campylobacterales > Campylobacteraceae > Campylobacter_A. The sequence goes on from CAUQCZ010000006.1 coordinate 11,877, forward strand.
TTATATCGCCGTCCACGGCGCGGGCGAGCGAACAGATAGAGGCGTTTGAGGCCTGCTTAGCGATCTGATGTATCGCGTCGAAATCGCCCCTGCTAGCCGCCGCAAAGCCGACCTCCATGACGTCTACGTTTAAGCGTTCTAGCTGGCGCGCGATACGGATTTTCTCCTCGGTATTCATCGATGCGCCGGGGCTTTGCTCGCCGTCGCGAAGCGTAGTGTCAAATATTATAATTTTATTTTCGTTCATTTTTTATCCTTTTTTAGAATTTTAGTTTGTGCGGTTAAATTTAATTATTGGGGTGTGAAAGAGTCGCTGCCTAACGCAGCAGCAGAAGTAGGGAGAAAAATGCGTTAAATTTGACGTTGCAGTTCATTCGCTCTCCTTTTGAATTTTTTTGTTTTTAAATCTCATAAAAACGTATCTGATTATACCGTAAGAAACATAAACGCTCATTAAAGTCGTAACCGCTTCTATAGGGCAAACGTAAATAGCCGAAAACGCAACTGTAAGTCCGACTAAGATGCGCAAAAAATCAGCTCTTTTGAGATCTACTTTTTTAAAGCTCGGGTAGCGGATGTTGCTCACCATCAAAATAGAGAGCAAAATTTGCAAGAACATCAAAAACCACTCGGCGCTTCTGGTAAAGTCGTATTCTAAGCTTAGCCCGACCCAAAATGCCGAAACGATGGCGGCCGTAGGTATCGGAAGGCCGATAAAAACGGACGGCTCATAAGTGCCGGTCATTACGTTAAACCGCGCAAGTCTAATAGCTCCAAAAACCACAAATAGTGCGGCTACTAGCGAACCCAAACGTCCAAAACTATGCCCGACCGTGAAGTAAAAAAGCATCGCGGGTGCGACGCCAAAGGCTATGACGTCTGCAAGACTGTCGAATTCTATGCCGAATTTGGACGTAGTTTTAGTTAGTCTCGCTACGCGTCCGTCAAGTCCATCCAAAAATAGCGATAAAACTATGTAAATAATGGCTTTAAAAAAATAGCCGTTAGCATCCTCGACTAGCCCTGCGCCGGCTGCGATATAGCCGCGTACGGAAGCAATGATGCTGATGATACCCAAAAAAGCTGAAGCCGCCGTGAATAAATTTGGCAAAATGTACATTAACTGAAGTTTATGCTGATTGTCTTGCATCTTTTTCCTCGTAGCTAAAAAAACCTAAAATGCCCGCACTCGCGACCTTTTCGCCTACGCTGACGCTTATTCTCGTATTTGCGGGTAGTATCAAAATCACCTCGCCGCTACTTAAAAAGCCAAATCTTCTGCCCGCTTTTAGTCGGCTAAAATTTTCAAAAGAAATGCCCTTGCTAAGTGGCCCTGCGATGACGCGGATCGCAAATTTATTATCCGAGTTTTTACAGACGAACAAGGCTCGCTCGTTTAAATTTTTAGAAGCTTCCATAGCGTTGCACAAAAACAGTCCGTGTCTTTGTTTAACCTCTAAAAGCTCCATATCGCATGGAGCTCTGAGCGCGCCCGCGTCAAATACGCCTTTGCGGATAGTTATGGCAACGCACTGCGTGTCAAAATAGTAAATTTTATCTATGCTTTCTATCTTGCCGTCGACCGGGCTAAGCACGGCGTACGTATCGTCGCTGCCTAGCGCTCGCTCCGGGTTTCTAAACCAAAATACGCAAAGCGCAAAAAGCGCGAAAAATAAAATTTGACATACGCCCAAAACCAGCGCAAGCAAAAGCAAAAGCCCTAAAACGAAAACGTATTTATAGCCCTGTTTTGCGATTAGCCCGACGTTTTGCATATCTTTACGCTTGTTCCTCTTTGTCTTCTAAATTTACGAGCCTACTAGGCAGACCTCGCTCTTTTTCGTAGTTTGCGATGATATCTCTAACCTTCGCGCCCTCGATAGTTTCCTCTTCGTAAAGCGCCTCAACCATCTTTTCTATCGCGTCGCCGTAGACTCGCAGCGTCTCAAGCACGTGTTTATAGCGCTCATCAAGCGTGGTTTTGATAAATTCGTCCACTTTTTCCGCCGTCTTGTCGCTATAGTCCCTATCGGCCTGACCGCCCGAGAGGAAGGTACTACGGCGCTTTTCAAGCACCATAAGTCCAGCGATATCGCTCATGCCGTATATCGAGATCATCGAGCGAAGTATATCGGTAGCGCGCTCTAGGTCGTTGCCGGCACCGGTCGAAATCTCTTTTATAAAGACTTCTTCCGCCGCGCGTCCGGCTAGAAGCACGTCCACTTCGGCCATCAGCTCGTGGCGCTGCATCATAAATTTATTCTCTTCAGGCGTGTGAAGCGTGTATCCAAGCGCCGCAAGGCCGCGCGGTATGATCGATACTTTAGTAACTCTATTTGCGCCCTTGGTGGTTTCGGCTATGAGTGCATGTCCGCTCTCGTGATAGGCTACGATGCGCTTTTCTTTCGGATTTATACGGCGAGATTTTTTCTCAAGGCCCGCGATCGCTCGCTCGACGGCCTCGAGTAAATCAGATTGCTCGACCTTGCCTTTTTCTTTTCTGCCCGCTAGTAGCGCGGCCTCGTTTATGATGTTTGCCAGATCCGCTCCCGCAAGACCCGCCGTCATACGCGCGATATCCTCGATACTGACGCTATGATCAAGCTTGATGTCTTTCATATGCACGCGTAAAATTTCGATCCTACCTTTAAAATCAGGCTTATCGACGAGCACCTGCCTGTCAAATCTACCCGGCCTTAAAAGCGCGGCGTCAAGCACCTCGGGACGATTCGTCGCGGCAAGTACGATAACGGGCGATGCATCCGAGCTAAAGCCATCCATCTCGGCCAAAAGCTGATTTAGCGTCTGCTCGCGCTCGTCGTTTCCGCCAATCATGCCGCTAGCCGCGCGGCTCTTGCCGATGGCGTCGATCTCGTCTATAAAGACGATCGCCGGAGCCTCTTTTTTCGCATTTTCAAAAAGATCCCTCACGCGGCTAGCACCCACGCCGACGAACATCTCGATAAAGCTCGATCCCGAAACCGAGAAAAACGGCACGTCCGCTTCGCCTGCGACGGCTTTTGCCAGCAAGGTTTTACCGGTACCCGGAGGTCCAACTAAAAGTACGCCTTTTGGGATTTTGGCGCCTAAATTTATATATCTATCGGGATGCTTTAGAAAATCCACGATTTCCTTGACTTCCTCTTTAGCCTCCTGCACGCCCGCTACGTCGGTAAATTTAACCTTCGGCTTTTCCGAGTTTACGAGCTTTTTGGAGCTTCCCATTCCAAGGATTCCGCTACCCATATTTCGCTGCATACGGCTAGCCAAAAACATCCAAATTCCAAAGAAAATAAAAATAGGAAGCACCCACGAGAAAATCATCTCGGTAAACCAATTCGTCTCGCTATAGGCTCCGTAAGGGATCTTTTGCTCCTCTAAAAGAGGAACTAAAGTAGAGTCGCCCACCCTCTTTGCCGTATAGACCGCACCGCCGTTATCTACAGCTTTTATCGAGGTTTCAGAGATGCCGACCTTTGCGACTTGCTTATTTTTTATCATCTCTTTTATATCCGAATACGATAAATTTTTAGCAGTTACCGCGCTTTGTCCGGTTATCGGCATACCGTCTACGTCGCCGTTTAGCCCCTTAAACACTAGCACGACGACTACTGCGAAAATCGCGAAAATCATAATCGGATTTTTATTAAAAAAGCCGTTTCCGCCGTTATTTAAATTTTTATCATCGTTCTTTCTGTTATCCATTATGTTCCTTAAATTATTTTACGCTTTTTGAAATACGAAGCTTCTCCACTCGTTTTTGGTTTGGTTTTCTATCAACTTGAGCGATGAAAAAGCCTCTAAAATTCGCGTTTCGTACTTATCCAAAACGCCTGCTAAAACGAGATATGAGCCCTCTTTTAGCAAATTTATTAAATCGTTTTTTAGCATTAGTATCACGTCGGCGATAATGTTTGCGACGACGACGTCGTATTTTTTATCCAGACTCGCCACAGAACCGATCCAAATTTGATTAAATTTAACCCCGTTTAGCTCGGCGTTTTTCTGCGAGCTTTGCACGGCCTGCTCATCCGTATCGCAGGCATCCGTTACGCAGCCTAGTTTTGCTAGAGCGATGCTTAGTATCCCGCTTCCGCAGCCCACGTCAAGCGCGCTCATGCCGTTTGCGGCATATTTTTGCAGATACTCTATACAGGCACTCGTGCTCTCGTGGTGACCCGAGCCAAAGGCAAGCGCAGGATCGATGATAATGTTTTCAAACCCGTCTTTAGACTCTTCCCAGCTTGGGTGGATGTAAAATTTACCGATCTCTATCGGTCTTACGTTTTTTTTGTATTCGTCTAGCCAGTTTTTATTTTCTTTTTGACTTTTCATTATCTTAAATTCGATCTCGCGGCCGAGCGCGTCTTGTAGAGATTTTGCGTATTCTCGTAGGCCAAATTCCACTTCGTCTAGCTCGTCTTCGTCTCGGATGATAAACCCGCCATGAGTCTCCTGCGTGCAAGTAACGCCCAAAGAAAAAACGAGATCTTCGAAAAGCTCGCGAAGTTCCTGCGAACAAAGAACTTCAAGCTCGTAAAATTTATCTTTCAAATTTACGCTCTTTTAGCCCAAAACGTCTTCAAGTTTTTCTTTTAAAACTTGCGGCGTAAACGGCTTTACGATGTAGTTATTGACGCCCGCTTTTAGTGCAGTGATTACCTCGGCTTTACCGCCCTCGGTCGTTACCATGATGATAGGCATATCGACGTATTTTTGCTCGGCGCGGACCTTTTTTACGAGCTCAAGGCCGTTCATTTCAGGCATGTTCCAGTCGGTGATAAGCACGTTTATATCGCTGTGCTGACACAAAATTTGCCACGCTTCGACTCCGTGCTCGGCCTCTAAAATTTCTTGATGTCCAAGCCTTTGTAGGGTGTTTTTTATAATTCTTCTCATAGTAGAGCTGTCGTCGACTACTAGTATTTTCACAATCGCATCCTTTTTTAAAAAATGTCCAATTCTAGCAAATTTTATATTTAAATTTACTTTAAAAATTTATCGGCCCAGTTTAAAGGCCTCTTTTAGATCGAGCGTCCCCTCGTAGTACGCCTTGCCCACGATCGCGCCGTAAACGTCTGTCGCACGCATTAGAGCCCGGATATCCTCTATATCTTTTACGCCGCCGCTTGCGATCGTATTTATACCGCTTGCTTTTGCGATCTGCGAGGTAAACTCAACGTTCACGCCGCTAAGGGTGCCGTCTTTTGAGATATCGGTGCAGATGATCGCTTCGACTCCGGCTCCGGCAAATTTGCGCGCTAGCTCGGTCGCCCTCATCTGCGACACCTCCGCCCAGCCCTGCACGGCGACGAAGCCGTCTTTGGCGTCTATGCCGACGGCGACGCGGTATTTTTGCGCCATTTCTTTAGTAAAATTTGGATCCTTTAGCGCCGCAGAGCCTAAGATAACGCGCGTTATGCCGCTATCAAGGTAGCTTTTTATTCGCGCTTCGCCGCGTATCCCGCCGCCGATTTGGATTTGTAAATTTGCGGCTTTTGCGATCTTTTCTACGGTTTTTAGATTTACCGCTTCTCCTGCAAACGCTCCGTCAAGATCGACGACGTGAAGCCACTTTGCGCCCATATCTTCAAACCTTTTGGCTAGCTCCCACGGAGCGTCCGAGTAGATTTTGGCGCTACTCATCTCGCCTTTAAAAAGCCGAACCGCTTTGCCCTCTTTTAGATCTACCGCAGGGAAAATTTCCATCACATCTCTCCGAAATTTCGTAAAATTTTTAGCCCAGTTTCGTGACTCTTTTCGGGGTGCGGCTGAAAGCCGAAAATATTATCTTTATGCACCGCGCTTACGAATTTATAGCCGTATTCGCTAAAGCCAAGCACCGCATCGTCCTCGCAAACTACGTGATAAGAGTGCACGAAGTATAGATACTCGCTTGTCGCCAAATCCTTATTTATCGGCGTTTGCTTGGTAAAATTTATCGTATTCCACCCCGTGTGAGGCACTTTTAGCGGCGTATCAAATTTAGACGGGTCAAATTTAACCACTCGCCCTTTTACGAGCCCGAGCCCCTCGTTTAGACCAAACTCTTCGCTTTGCTCAAAAAGTAGCTGCATACCGAGGCAAATGCCTAAAAACGGCTTTCCGCCGGCTACGGCTTCTTTTATCGCGGGGATAAAATTTCTATCTTTTAGCTTTTGCATCGCTTCGCCAAAAGCCCCGACGCCGGGCAAGATTATCTTGTCAAATTTACCCAGCTCCTCGCCGCGAACCGCCAGCCGCGCCTTTAAATTTAAACTCTCAAACGCGTTTAACACGCTTCTTAAATTTCCCGCGCCGTAGTCGATGATGCCGATCAATGCGAGCTCCTTTGCTTGGTAGCAAAAAGATAAACGCTAAGCGCGATCATAAGCATCGCGACGCCGCCGATCAGATAGATCGCGTTTATGATGTGATCGGGCGCCGTGATGGCAAATTTAAACACGAGCATCAGAGCCTCGATCGCAAGAGCGATGATGATCGAGCCGATAAATCTAATCATCGTTTTATTTTCCATATCCTCGCCGCGCTTGCTTTTACCCAGCACCTCTACTTCAAATATCGCTTTAACCAGATCAAAGATCGCAAGCGCCAGCGTCAGCACGATCGTGTGCTCAAACATCTTTTCTACTTCGATATTTAAAAGATCGTTAGCCAAAAGCCCCTTGAGCGCGTCGGCGAACAAAAACAAGGCTATGGTAAAAAGCGCGACCGAAAACGCGGCGTAAACGACCTTGAGAAATTTGCCGAAGTAGCTCTCTATCTT
>CAUQCZ010000007.1:0-18042 GCA_963516335.1 uncultured Campylobacter sp.
TCTTTACAGAAGGACGAACTTTCATTTTAGTCTCCTAAAAATTTATTCCACTTTTAGGCTGCATCAGGTTTAACGAAATTTTAAACCAACTATTTTCAAAACAAGTGGTGGGCTTTGAAAACAATTCTTCATACAGCAATTTATCGCAAAGGGCTGAGTATAGCCAAATTTAGCTTTTAATTTACTTATGTCGGTAAATTATCCTGCCCTTATCCAGACTGTAAGGCGTCAGTTCCACCTTTACGCGGTCTCCAGGCATTATTTTTATATAATGCATCCTCATCTTGCCCGCAATATGACACAAAATCACGTGTTTGTTGTCGAGCTCGACCTTAAACGTCGCGTTTGGCAGCGCCTCGATGACGTTGCCGTCGATCTCTATGACGTCGTCTTTTGCCACTTAACTCCTTTTTGTTAAATTTACTTTCGCCGCTCGGCGGAAGTTTGAAATTAAAATTTCAACTCACCACAAATTAAAATTTTAAAATTTACAAGTCGCGCGAACGATTTGTAAATTTTAAAATTTTACGCTAGACTTAAAATCTCCGCACGTCCGCCTACGACCGCCATACAATGCTCGTAGTGGCTGGTTCTTAGCCCGTCTTTGCTAGTTACTTTCCATTTGTCGTGACCGATCACGGGAGTGCCGTCTTTTTGGCAGATCATCGGCTCCACGCAAAATACCATTCCATTTTTGATTTTCGGTCCCGATTTTGGACTGCCGCCCTCTAAATAATTTAAAATTTGCGGATCTTCGTGCGGGCGCCTGCCGATGCCGTGACCGCAAAATCCCGTTAGCGGAACGAATCCGCGAGCTCTTATAAATTTCTCGATTTCAAAACTAAGCTCTTTAAAGTGCATTCCCGCTTTTACAGTATCTATCGCAAAATATAACGCATCTTTAGCGCAAGCGATTAGTTTTTCGTCCTCGCGCGAAATTTGACCTACGCCCCAGGTCCTAGCCGAGTCGCCGAAATATCCGTTCAAATTTGAGCCGATATCAACGCTTACGATGTCGCCTTCTTGCAGTTTGTATTCGTTCGGGATGCCGTGGATGACTACTTCGTTTACGCTGATACAAGCGGCGTTTGGAAAGCCGTAAAGCCCCTTAAATGCCGGCTTTGCACCTGCGGACCTTATCATATCCTCGCAAATTTTATCTATTTCGAGCAGTGAGATGCCGGGCTTGATCACACTTTCTACGTAGTCGAGGGTTTGAGCGACGATTTTATTCGCCGCTCGCATCTTCTCTATGTCGTTTGGCTGCATGATGGTTATAGCCATTACAAGCCTACCGCACTTAGAGTTTGATATTTATTCATATAAATTTGAGCTTCTATCCTTCGCATCGTATCAAGCGCGACAGAGACTACGATCAGTACCGATGTGCCGCCGAAATAAAACGGAACGCCCATAAATTTAACGAGCACCCAAGGCAGAGTCGAGATAAGTCCGAGATAGATCGCGCCGCTAAAAGTCAGCCTCGATGCGACTTCGTTTAGATATCCGGCCGTACCCTCGCCCGGTCTAATACCCGGGATAAATCCCCCCTGTCTTTTTAAATTTTCGCTGATATCTTTTGCGTTAAACGCGATCGAAGCGTAAAAATATGCAAAAAATACAACCAGCAAGAACGTTAAAAAGTTGAAAAAATAACTATTTGGATTTAAAAAATCGTGAATAGCTTGGATGTAAGGATTTGTGCTGGCCTGCAAAATGGTGCTTGGGAACATCAAAATCGCACTAGCGAAAATCGGAGGAATAACACCGCTTAAATTTACCTTGATAGGTATATAGTTCATGATGCGTTTGTTTTGATTTTCCATCACTACCTTACGCGAATAACTCACCGGTACGCGTCTCTCGCCCATCTCGACGTAGATAACTATGCCTACCGTGACCAAGATAACAAGCAAAATTCCGATAACCACGAGGAAGTTCATCTCGCCCGTATTTACCAAATTTACCGTCCCGCCGATGGCTGAAGGTATGCCGCTAACGATGCCCGCAAAGATAATAAGGCTGATACCGTTGCCGATACCGCGCTGAGTGATCTGCTCGCCTATCCACATCAAAAGCATAGTTCCGGTTAGCATCGAAGCCGCTGCGATGGCGATAAATAAATTCATATCTATCATTATCGCATCCTCTCCGCCTCTGCCGTGAAGGCTCTGAAGTCCCATACTAACGCCCACTGCTTGAACAAGGGTGATAATAATAGTAGCGTAACGGATGATCTGCATATATTTTTGCATGCCGTCGCGGTCCTTTTTCATCTTGCCTAAATTTGGGAAAGTAGCCGCTAAAAGCTCCATGATGATAGATGCCGTGATATATGGCATAATGCCTAGAGAGATGATGCTAAGGCGCTCTGCCGCCTTACCGCTGAACATATTAAATAGCCCAAGTGCGTTTGAGGAATTCGAATCGAAAAACTCTTTAATAACATTGACGTTTACGCCAGGAACCGGCACGTATGCCAGTATCCTGTAAGCAAATAAAAATGCCAACGTGATTAAAATCTTGTTGGTCAATGTCTTATTCATTACGCACGTCCGCTAACGGTTACGTTCTCGTCTTTGATTTTTGAAGCCAAATCTTTCGCGCTCGTTCCGATCAATTTGATTTTCTTGACGCTGCTTGAAATTTTGTGTACGGTAGCGATAGTAGCGATAGTAATCTCGCTTAGCTCTTTTACCGCAACGATTTTTTCTACGTTGATTACGTAGGGTTTTTCAAATTTAGACGTAAAGCCTACTTTCGGAAGGCGTCTTTGAAGCGGTTGCTGGCCACCCTCGAAGCCTCTTTTCTCGTTGTAGCCTTTTCTAGCTCTTTGACCCTTGTGTCCTTTGCCTGCGGTTTTACCTTGACCGCTACCTTGTCCGCGACCTAGTCTTTTGGTTTGTCTAGTCGAGCCCTCGGCAGGTTTTAAATTTTCTAGTCCCATATCTTCTCCTTAGCCTTTAAGCATACTTAGCGCTTTTAAAGTAGCGCGAACGACGTTTGCCGAGTTGTTTGAGCCAAGCGATTTCGTTAGGATATCCTTGATGCCCGCAAGCTCTAAAATAGGACGAGCGCTACCGCCCGCGATCACGCCCGTACCTTCGCTAGCAGGGCGAAGCAAAACGCGGCTAGCGTTAAATTTAACCTCTACGTCGTGAGGTATAGTAGATCCTTTTCTTTTTACCTCAATGATGTTTTTAAACGCGTCGTCTACGGCTTTTCTCATAGCGTCCGGTACCTCTTTTGCCTTACCGAAGCCAAAGCCCACTAGGCCGTTTCTGTTTCCTACTACGACAAGAGCCGTAAATCTAAATCTACGACCGCCTTTTACGACCTTTGTAACGCGGCCGATATCAACCATTACTTCTTCGAATTCTTCTCTGTTATATTTTTCCATAGCGATTTTCCTTATAGTTTGATACCGTTTTCACGTAATGCGTCTGCAAAAGCCGCTATAACACCGTGATACAAATAGCCGTTTCTGTCGAATAATGCCGTTTCTATTTTTTTAGCTTTTAGAGTTTTTGCAAATTCTTTAGCTAAAGTTACGGCGCCTTCTTTGTTTGCTTTTACGCCTAGTTTTCTGCCGTCTGCTGCCGCTAGAGTTACGGCTGCTACGTCGTCGATAGCTTGGACGTAAAGAGTTCTGTTTGATTTGAAGATAGAAATTCTAGGCAATACCGCAGTGCCGGAAATTTTGGCTCTGATTCTTCTTTTTCTCTTGATTCTAAGAGCGAGTTTTCTTTTTAATACATTTGCTGTCATTATCTATCCCTTACTTCTTAGATGTCTTACCGGCTTTGCGGATGATGCGCTCTTCTACGTATTTAACGCCTTTGCCCTTATACGGTTCAGGCGGTCTATACGCCCTGACTTGAGCCGCGATCTGACCGACCACTTGCTTATCGTCGCCTTTAATAGTGATGATGTTTTTCTCTACGCTGATTTCAACGCCTTTTGGCACTTCGTGATTTATCGGGTGAGAAAATCCTAAAGTAAGTTCAAGCACTTGGCCTTTAGCAGCGGCTTTGTAACCGACGCCGTTGATCTCAAGCTGGCGAACAAAACCTTTTGTGATGCCGATGACGATGTTATTTGCAAGCGCTCTATAAGTGCCCCAGTAGGCTCTATCTTGTCTCTCGTCGCTCTTTGGAGAGAATATTATATGAGCATCTTCGACCTTGACGTCTACGTGCCCTTTTGTGTCAAGCTCTTTTAAATGAGCGCCTTTTTTAAATTTAAGGACGTTGCCTTCTACGCTGACCTCTACTCCGCTTGGAATAGCTATCGGCTGTTTTCCTATACGTGACATTTTTTTCCTTTTTTACTTGTCTAGGGTATGTCTACTTTTACGAATGGATACCGCAATACCATAAAAATAGAAATGAATCGAAGCGATAAAGAACCGCTTCAAACACTTTAATTTTCTCATCAAAATTGGCTTGTTTTTGGAGTTGTTTTCCAAAAAAATTGGTGTCAAATTTGACATCGTCGTTTTCAAATTTAGCTTTGCCAAATTCGGGTAAATTTACAAGTCGAGCTAAATTTGGGAAGCTTTTTAAATTTGAGCTTCCGTTTTTAAATTTTAGAAATTCGGCGGCGGAAGTTTTTCCTAAATTTTATAAATTAAGAAAACCTGCCGAGTCAAATTTTATTTCAAAGATGCGAAAACGATATCGCAGTTGCAAATACAATAAGCCTATCGTTTAAGCTTCACTTCAATGATGCGAAAACGATGCCCCACATCGTTTTCGTTCATTACCACACAGAGCAGAGGATTTCACCGCCTACACCGGCTTTGTGGGCGTCTTCGTTGCTCAAAACGCCTTTGCTGGTGCTTACGATGATTGTTCCGTAGCCGTTTTTAAATCTCTTGATCTCGTCTTTTCCCTTATAAACGCGGCGACCTGGGCTTGATACGCGCTTAAGCTCGTTAATCACGCTTCTGCCGTGTTCGTCGTATTTTAAAACTACGTTTATAAATTTCTTTTTATCTTCTTCTACGACGTTGTAGCTCTCGATATAGCCTTTAGCCGCAAGGATAGATAAAGTAGCCTCGACGACGTTTGAATGAAGAAGCTTCGTAGTCTCGAGTCTTCTCATTGCGGCGTTTCTAATGCGAGTTAGTCCGTCTGAAATTAAGTCGTTTAACATTTCTCTTCCTTACCAGCTTGCTTTTTTTAGACCCGGGATTAGTCCCTCATTAGCCATCTTTCTTAGGCATACGCGGCAAATTCCAAAATCTTTATAAACCGAATGCGGGCGACCGCAAATTTGGCATCTCGTATAGCCGCGAACCGTAAATTTAGGCTTTCTGGCAGCCTTTGCTATCATTGATTTTTTTGCCATATTACTTTCCTTTCGCAAACGGCAAACCAAATAGCTCAAGCAATTTGAATGCCTCTTTGTCGCTGTTTGTCGTCGTGACTATAACTATATTCATACCGTGAGTGCGTAAAATCTTATCGTACTCGACCTCTGGGAACATTAGCTGTTCGTCAAGGCCGAAGTTGTAGTTTCCGCGTCCGTCAAAGCCGTCTTTTGGAAGACCTCTAAAGTCCTTAACTCTCGGTAGCGCGATAGAGATTAGTTTGTCTAAAAACGCAAACATATTCTCTTTTCTAAGCGTTACTTTTACGCCGACGGGAAATCCCTCGCGCACTTTAAAGCCCGCAACCGATTTTTTAGCATCGGTAACTACGGCTTTTTGCCCTGCGATTAGCGAAATAGTATCGGCGATATTTTGAAGTTGCTTTTGATCTTTAGCCGATTCGCCAGCGCCTACGCTTATCACGATCTTTTCGATCGCAGGGATTAGCATAGGATTTTTGATGTCGAATTCTTTAGCCAAAGCAGGCTTTACGACCTCGTTATATTTAGCTTTTAATCTATTCATTTTCAGCCCTCAACTTTTGCAACGTTTGAGATATCAATAGGCATCTCTTTATTGATAAAGCCGCCGTTTGGGGTCTTCTCGCTAGGTTTTATAGCTTTTTTAGCTACCTTGCAGCCCTCGACGATGACTTGTCCTTTTTTGGCTAGGACGGATAAAATTTTACCTGTTTTACCTTTGTCGTCGCCTGCGATGATCTTAACGGTATCGCCTTTTTTTACTTTAAATTTAACGTTAGCCATTATAACACCTCCGGAGCAAGCGAAACGATTTTCATAAAGTTAGCGTATCTAACCTCACGGCCGACCGGTCCAAAGATACGAGTACCGATAGGCTCGCGTTTGTTGTCTAGGATGACGGCTGCGTTTTCGTCGAAGCGGATTAGCGAGCCGTTATCTCTTTGAACCTCTTTTTTAGTTCTAACGACGACTGCTTTTACCACTTGACCTTTTTTGATCTTACCGTTTGGAAGCGCCTTTTTAACCGAGCAGATGATAACGTCGCCAAGCGTCGCGTATCTTCTCTTGCTGCCGCCCAAAACTTTAATACACATTAGCTCTTTCGCGCCGCTATTATCGGCGACCGTAAGCCTCGTAAAAGATTGTATCATTACTCAACCCCCGTCGCTAAAATAGTCTTTAAGCGAAAAGATTTTCTCGCGCTTAGCGGTCTGCATTCGACAGCTACGACCGTATCGCCCGCTTTAGTTTCGTTCTTTTCGTCGTGAATCATATATTTTTTAAAGCGTTTTACGAATTTGTGGTATCTTGGGTGCATAACGCGTCTCTCAACCAAAATCGTAGCCGTCTTATCGCCGGCCTTTTGTAAAACGACACCTTGAATTTCTCTTTTTAATGCCATTTCTCACCCCTTACTTTGAAGCGCTAATTGCAGTGTTGATTTGCGCTATTTCCTTGCGGACGGCGCGAATCTCGTTAGGGTTGCTTAGCTGCATGGTTTTTAGCTTTCGTCTTAAATTAAATAAAAGCACCTTTTTCTCTTTCAATAACGCGTTAAGTTCTGCAACGCTTTTGTCTTTAATATCAGTATATTTCATTTTCACTCTCTCGCGTTACGATTTTAGTCTTAAACGGAAGTTTGTGGATGGCTAGAGTTAGAGCTTCGCGCGCTAATTCCTCATCTACGCCCGCCATTTCGACTATTATACGACCCGGTTTTATATTCATAACCCACTCTTCGACTCCGGCTTTACCTTTACCCATACGAGTTTGTAGAGGTTTTTTGGTTAGCGGCTTATCCGGGAAAACTCTGATCCAAGTTTTAGCCTGGCGTTTTACGTGGCGGGTTAGAGCCACACGAGCCGCTTCGATCTGGCGCGAATTTACGCGGCCCGCTTCTACGGCTTTTATTCCGATCTCACCCATAGCAAGATCAGCGCCGCGAGTAGCTTTACCGCGGTTTCTGCCTTTCATCTGTTTGCGAAATTTAGTTCGTTTTGGCATCAACATGATTATTTACCTCTTCTTGCTCTGCGCGGTTTTTTATCGGCTTTTTCTTCTTCGTTCTTTTCAGGTTGAACGCCTTTTTGAAGAACTTCGCCTTTAAATATCCACACTTTTATACCTATGTTTCCATAAGTCGTATGCGCTTCAGCTACGCCGTAATCGATCTTAGCTCTTAGAGTGTGAAGCGGAACGCGACCCTCTAAGTACCACTCGGTTCTAGCGATCTCAGCGCCGCCAAGACGTCCAGCAACTGAAATTTTAATACCTTTAGCGCCTGATTTTTGAGCGCCTTGGATAACTTTTTTCATCGCGCGTCTAAATGCAACGCGTTTTTCAAGTTGCATTGCTACGTTTTCCGCAGCTAGCTGAGCCGAAGCTTGAGCTTTTCTTTCTTCTTTGATATTTACGTTTACTTCTTTATTGATCAGCTTTTGGATATCCTCTTTAAGCTTCTCTACGTCAGAGCCCTTTTTGCCGATGATAATACCAGGGCGGGCTGCTACGACGGTTACGCGGATTTTCTTAGCGGTTCTCTCGATCAAAATTTGAGAAACGCCCGCGTAGTAAAGTTTCTTTTTCAAGAAAGCACGAATTTTGTAGTCTTCGCCGATATTTTCAGCCAAAGTTCCTTTAGCAGGAAACCATCTTGACTCCCAGTTGCGGTTTATTCCTAGTCTTAGACCTATCGGATTTACTTTCTGACCCATATTACGCTTCCTTCTTTTCAGGTTTAGATACTTCTACTAAGATATGAGAAGTCGGTTTGCGGATTCTGCTTGCGCTTCCTCTCGCTCGCGGTCTAAATCTTTTTAATACTGGGCCCGCATCCACGCGGCAGCTTGTTACGATAACCTCTTCAGGCTCGAATCCGCCGTTAGCTACCGCAGAGCTGATAGCCGTAGCGATAAATTTGGCGCCACGGTTTGGCATAAAGCTAAGGCTCGCTAGCGCAAATTCTGCGTTCATGCCTTGCACTTCTCTTGCGATTAGTCTGGCTTTAGTCGGAGATAATCTTACGAATTTAATAATTGATTTGCTCATCTTATCCCCTTACTTACCGATTTTCTTTTGCACTGAGCCTTTGTGACCCTTAAATGTGCGCGTAGGAGCAAATTCGCCTAGTTTATATCCGATGTGGTTTTCCGTAACGTATACTGGAATGAAGCTCTTGCCGTTGTGAACGTTAAACGTTAGGCCTATCATTTCAGGCACTATCGTGCTGCGTCTAGACCATGTTTTTATCGGCTTGTTGTCGTTAGCTTTTTTAGCGGCAACGACTTTTTTCATTACATGCTCATCGACAAAAGGTCCTTTTTTGAGTGATCTTGCCATCTCTATTTACCTTTCCTTCTTGAAATTATAAGCTTATCGCTAGCCTTCTTGCGGCGAGTCTTAGCACCTTTGGTCGGTTTACCCCATGGAGTAACAGGATGACGGCCTGAGTTTTTCTTGCCCTCACCACCGCCGTGCGGGTGATCTACCGGGTTCATCGCAGAACCGCGAGTTTGAGGACGGATACCTCTGTGGCGATTGCGTCCAGCTTTACCGATAGTTACGTTAGCCCAATCTTCGTTACCTACTACGCCGATACTAGCCATGCACTCTGCAAGTACTTGTCTCATCTCGCCGCTTGGTAAACGAAGCATTACGTATTTTTCCTCTTTACCCATTAGCTGAGCATAACCGCCGGCTGAACGAGCCATCTGGGCGCCCTTACCTGGTTTTAGCTCCACGTTGTGTACGATAGTACCCACCGGGATATTTCTTAGTTTCATCGCGTTGCCTGGTTTTATGTCTAGGCCTGCCTCGGCTGCTGCTACGACATCGCCAACGTTTAGTCCGTTTGGTCTGATGATATAGCGTTTCTCGCCGTCTTTATAAGCGATAAGCGCGATGCGACAGTTTCTGTTCGGATCGTACTCGATAGCTTCGACCTTACCTTCGATACCGAATTTGCGGCGTTTAAAGTCGATGATTCTATAAAGTTTCTTCGCTCCGCCTTCTTTATGTCTAGAAGTTATTCTTCCGTTATTATTTCTACCGCCGCTTACAGGGATCTTTACAAGCAAACTTCTCACGCTAGGTTTAGCGGTGATATCCTCGCTTGATAAGCCCGTCATAAATCTGCGGCTAGGTGTATAAGGTTTATAGGTTTTTATCGCCATTTTACGCCTCCGTGTTTTCTAGGCTTGAGCCTTCAGGCAACTTAACGTAAAATTTCTTTATCTCGCTTCGTTGTCCTTCTCTTCCTTTGAAACGCTTAACTTTTCCGTCGATTCTAAGCGAATTTACGCGAAGCGGCGTTACTCCAAAATACTCTTTCAAAATTTCTTTCAGCCTGTTTTTAGTCATCTTAGGCGAAGTTTGTATGACGACCACGCCTTGCTCTTGAAGACCGAGAGTTTTTTCCGTATATAAAATCGTTTTGATATCAGTTATATCTGCCATTTCAGCCCTCTTTTATTATAGATTCAAGTGCGGCCTTCTCGATAACGACGGCACCGTAAGTCGCCACTAAGTAAGCGTTTATCTCGCTCGCATCGATTAGATAGCAGTTTGATAAATTTCTAAACGCCAATAGCGTGTTGTCGTCAAGCAGATCTTTTACGACCAAAGCATCTCTCAAATTTAACGCGCTGATTACTTTAGCTGCGTCTTTAGTCTTGCCGCTTGCGATCTCTATGCTATCTACCGCGAAAATTTTACCCGCGTTAGCTTTTTCGTTTAGCGCGAACTCAAGCGCCAATCTTTTTTGCTTTTTATTGACCTTTTGAAAATAGTTTCGCTCGTTGCTTGGACCAAACGCCACTGCGCCGCCTACCCAGACGTTAGTTCTGGTTGAACCCGCTCTAGCGCCGCCGCGACCTTTTTGTCTCCACGGTTTTTTACCGCCGCCGCTCACTTCAGATCGACCCTTTGTATGAGCCGAATTTGAACGCATACCGGACAAATAAGACTTAACGTAAAGATATAGGTTGTGCGGGTTGATCTCAGCGTAATTAGCCGGTAGATCAAGCTCGCTAGCTTTTTGTAATTTTTCGTTTAATACGCAAACTTTACTCATTTTACTATCCTTATTCTGCCCATTGCGCCGTTATAGCCAGCGACGCTGCCTTTTAAAACCAAAATTCCGTTTTCGGCGTCAAAGCTTACGATCTCGTTTTTAACGGTAACTTTTTCGTTTCCGGCGTGTCCGGCCATTTTCATACCAGGCTGAACGCGTCCCGGCCACTCGCGGTTACCGATAGAGCCGTGTCTTTTGTGGAAGCGAGAACCGTGACTTTTCGGACCGCCCGCAAAGCCGTGTCTTTTTACGACGCCTTGATAGCCTTTACCTTTTGAGCTGAAGCTAACTTTTAAAATTTTAGCCGAGCTAAGCGGACTAATATCAAGATCGCCCGCCTCTTTATTGGCGACTTGTAGGGTTGCGAATTTATTAAATTCCGCCGTTAAGCTATATTTTTTTTGCTGACCCTCTATGGCTTTATTTTTTGCTTTACCTTTAGCATAAGCTACTATAGCGCAGCCGCATTCGCTCACTTCGCAAACTTTAGCGTTTACGACCTTTAGAAGCGTAACGGGGATGCTTGGGTTGTTTACCGTTCTGCTCATGCCTATTTTTTCTACGATATATTCCATCTTTCACCTCGCCTTTATTTGCCCATCGCGCGGACTTCGACGTTAACCTCAGGGGCTAAGTCAAGCTTTGTTAGCGAGTCGACGGTATCGGGCGTAGCCGCTACGATATCTAGCATTCTAGCGTGAATTCTCATTTCAAACTGCTCGCGTGAGTCTTTGTTGATGTGTGGTGATTTTAAGACCGTGTAGCGTTTGATCTTCGTAGGCATCGGCACCGGACCTCTGACGTCGGCGCCCGTTCGTTTGACAGCTTCTACTATGGCTGCAACTGTGCGGTCGAGAACTCTATGGTCATAAGCTTTAAGCTTAAGCCTGATTCTTTCCATTTTCTTTCCTTTGAATAGAACTTGTCGCAAACATACGACACTTCTTACTTGTGTAAGAGACTCGGATTTTATCCAAATGGCTTTTTAATGTCAATATTTTGAGCAAATTTAATGAAATTTAATAGATTTATTTCCTTTTTATAAGGAAGCTTTTGCAAATTTGGCTGAAAATTTGATGCGAAATATTTAGATTTAGTTTGGGATAAATTTAGACAGTTTAAAGTCATGTCCAAATTTTAAAATCACCTTGAGCCTTGTTTTAAAAGCTCGTACATTGCGCAGGTTAGTTGCCAAAGCTTAACGCCTTCTTCAAAAGATTGAACAACATTATCGGTAGCCCCGGCAGTACATGCTCTTTGATAATATTTCATTGCGTCGTTTTTCTCATTTAATTCTAAGTATACATCGCCCAAAAATCTGCAAGCAGTAAAATCCGGCGTGATGTCGCAGCTTTTTTTAACACGCCCAAATCCTTCCAAAAATGCTTGCTTCTCATTTATGCCTGAAACATGCTTATTGATATACAAAAATCCGAGATTTCTACAACCGAGCGCGTCGTTTCCGATGTCGCAAGACTTAGTATATAACTCAAACGTCTTTTTATAGTCTAGTTTTACGCCTTTTTCATTTTCGTACATAAACCCTAGATTATTGCACGACCTGTAGTTTCCATTATCGCAGCCCTTTTTATAAAATTTCATCGCCTTGCCGTAGTCTTGCTTTACCCCGTACACCTCAAAGGCAAAATCATAAACTCCGCCCGCTACGCCGCACGCCATCTCGTCCCCGGCATTACACTTGTTTTCATAGTCCTTTAGTATATTTGCCATCGGATTGTCTATCGCCAAAGCACTTATTAACATTAGGCAAAAAACCGTAATTTTTTTCATAATATCCGCCTTTCAAATAAAAATTTAACGCATTCTACCCCCCCCTTAAAAATTGTTAAATTTGCTTTTTTTTGGCGTCAAATTTTAATTATATTCCTCTTTATAAGGAAACTTCGCTATACTTTTCCAAATTTTAAAGGCTAAAAATGCAAACTCTAACCGCGCTCTACCAAAGTCCGCCAAAAAACATCAAATTTATAAACAGAAAATTTGAAATCACAGCGCCAAAAACACTGATAAAAGGCGGTATAGGAAGCGGCAAAACATCGCTGATCGCGGGCTTTTTATCAGCATTTGAGAGCAAAGAGTTTTTGTGCATAAATTTAGGCGACCTTCGCATAGATGCGGATGAGATTTTGTCAAATTTGCCAGAGTTTTTACGCCAAAATCCTCAGATAAAAATTCTAGCGATCGATGATTTCGAGCAGAGATTTCAGGATAAATTTGAGCCGGTTTTGGAGCTAAATTTACAAAATTTTATCGTCGCTTCGCGGCTTAAAGATGCAAATTTGAGCGGCTTTAGCGAGCTAAATTTGGATTTTTTAGACTACGAGGAGTTTATCGCCTTTTTTTCAAAAAAGATCGATCCCGAGACGCTTTTTAGCCACTTTTTGCTTCACGGCAGAAGCCCCGCATCGGCCTTTGGCGACGCCGAAAACGTCGCGGCAAATCTACAAACCGCGCTAAAATCGTCTCTATCCGCCACGCAACTAGCCGTGCTAAAAGAGTGCGCGAAAGCTCAAGCGCAAAACGTGAGCGTTTTTGAGATTTTTAGCACGCTAAAATCCATCCGCAAAATCTCAAAAGATAGCGTTTACGGCGCGCTTAGCGAGCTGGAAAATATGAGCGCGGTTAGCCTGGTAGAGAAATTTAACGAGCCAAACGCCGCAAAGAGGCTTTATTTTAACGACTTTGCGTTTAAAAGCGCGCTGAGCCTAAAAAAGGACTTCGCTAAAAATTTTAACAACACGGTTTTTTGCGAACTAGCTAAATTTAATGAGCAGATTTTTTATACAAAAGAGCTTGATTTTTTCCTGCCAAAAAGGAAACTTTCTATCATTTGCTCGCCGTTTAGCGATGCGGATTTGGTCTTTTTAAAATTTAAAAAACTGCACGCAAATTTAAAAAATTTAGGTATAAATAGGCTACAAGCAATCAGCGTGGCAAACTCCGGCGAGACGAGCATCGAGGGCATAAAATGCGAGGTCGCGCCGTTTTCGCGCTGGGCACTGGGCATATAAAAGGAGCGGTTGTGAGAGCGGTTGCGGCGATATTTTTAGCCTGCGTTTTGGCGCTAGGCTACGAGATTAGGCACGAAAACGAGGGTAAAATTTATAAATTTGCAGGCGAGGCGGACGGGAGCAAATTTGAGCTCTACATCAGCGAACTTGAGGCCGAGTTTGAAAATTTTAGCGACAAGGGCGTCGTTTCACCGCCTAAATTTCAAGGGCACGCCTTTTTCGAGGGCGCCAGATACGACTTTACCAAAGGCGGCATCGAAAAATCGGGCGCTGCTATAACGGTCGTAAGCGCGGTCACCGAGTGGCTAAATCTAAGCGTAAAAGCGGATAACGGCGAACTAACGGGCAAGCTAGCGATCAGAGGCAAGGCGCTAAAAGCCGTGCTAAAACGGGTCGCGAGCTATGATTTTGCCGCGCTCGGACTGCAAGAGATCGGGCGAGACGGGGCGCGTTTTGAAGCCGTCGCAAGCGACTTTTATTCGCCTAAATTTGCGCAAAATAACAAAAAATCCCTCGCCGCAAAGCTTGAAAATTTTAAATCGGCATGGCTCAAAGACCACTCAAACAACACCGCAAACGCGCTAAATAACCTCGAGTATCAAAACGGCAAAATAAGAAGTGTCTGCGAACTCGGCGCAAGCGGGAAAATCTGCAAAACCGTCTGGCTAAAAAACCTAAAAAAGATAAATTTAAGCGACGTTTTTAAGGATTTAGACGATGCAAATTTGACTGCGATCTTCGCAAAAGAAAAGATAACTCCGAGCGAAAATTTTACGCTCTCGCCAAGCGGGATTACGTTTTTTGACGGTGCGACCGGCGGCAAAAACAGCGAAATTTCGCTACCGCTTGAGCCCATCAAAGAGTATTTAAAGCAAAATTTTGGGCTGTTTTAAACAAGATTTTGTGACGGCAAATTTGGCGTTAAAAGCAAGATTGGGTACGTTTTAGTTCAGCTACAAAAAGGGAAATTTAAAAAGATATTTTAATGAATTTTAAATTTTAGCCGCGATATTTTAATGCGCCGACTGCTGTAATGCGAGCCAAAATCTCAGATAAAATAAAATCTAACCAAACTAAAACTAGACCACATAGGGGTTTGGCTAGTATAAATTTTGACAACGGATTTTTATCTCTTGTTGCGGATGCTTTTATACTAGATATCTAAAACAGTGAAATATTAAAAAGAAATTTGTAAAATAGTAAAAATAACTTTAAGTTTTGTATTAATTGAGGTGAGCTATAATAGCATGGCTATTAGTCATGGATTAGTATAAAGGAGATGATTATGATAGGACTAGTAAAACAGGAGGGAGGCACCAATGCTACTTATGGAATATACGATGAGAAAGGTAAGCGAATTGCAAGCATTAATACAGGCTATTCCGAAAGTCAGCTTATGGGCTTTACATCATCAACAGTGACAATTAAAGTACTTTCTAGAATTTACATATACAACGAAAAAGGACAAATGACTGGCTCTATGTCGGCCTAATCCTAATTATCAACCAATTTATCAGGTTGGTAACTTTGATACTTAATTAGACATCAAGAATGTACCATCATACAAAAAGATATAGGGTAGTAAAATCAAGCGATCAATACAAATCTGCGGCATCGACGAGGCGGGACGCGGCGCGCTGGCTGGGCCTTTGGCGGTAGCCGCATGCGTGCTAAAGCGCGAGATATCGGGACTAAACGACTCAAAAAAACTGACGGCAAAGAGGCGCGAGAAGCTGTTTAAAGAGGTCGCGGGAAGCTCGGAATTTCTCATCGTATATTTTTCAAACGAGCAAATCGACCGGCTAGGCCTTAGCGAGTGTCTTAGGCGCGCGCTGCGGCTATTTAAGGCGCATTTTGCGGACTGCGAGTTGCTTTATGACGGCAACGCAAACTACGGCACAGGCGTAAAAACCATGGTCGGAGCCGACGGCAAAGTGGCGCAAGTAAGCGCGGCCAGCATCCTAGCCAAAGTAAGCCGCGACGCGATGATGACGGCGTGGGACGGCGTTTACGAGGGATACGGCTTTGCCGCGCATAAAGGCTACGGCACGAAAGCCCACCTGAGCGCGATCGCCGCGCGCGGATACTGCGATATCCACCGCAAAAGCTTCGCGATAAAAGCAAGGCAAAATTCGCTTTTTGATTAAAATTTAGCGCTTGGGTGCTAAATTTTCGTACGATTTTGACGCCGCTTATTCGGGCGCTCGCGCAAATTTATACCGCACTTTGCCTTACGCC
The DNA here is from genome assembly GCA_963516335.1 of uncultured Campylobacter sp. Taxonomy (GTDB): domain Bacteria; phylum Campylobacterota; class Campylobacteria; order Campylobacterales; family Campylobacteraceae; genus Campylobacter_A. Next base: position 15,697 of record CAUQCZ010000007.1, read on the forward strand.
GCCGTTTTCAGACGAATAAGCCCGAAATTTGGCAGGTTTTACCGACGCTTAAATTTTCACTCGCTAAAATACGCCCTAAATTTCAGGCAATCCGCAACGCAAAAGCGCGCGGGAAGCTTAAAGGAAAAAGATGAACGCTTTTATTTTCCCGGTTACGGCGCTACTTTGCGCCGCGCTAGGATACGCGCTGCCAGGCGTTTTTACGCCGCTAAAAACCCTCATAGTGCCGCTTTTAATAACGATAATGCTAGGAATGGGCATGACGCTTACGTTGCGCGATTTTGCGGATATTTTTAACAAAAAGCGCGCGCTTATTTTGGGCGTTGCGCTGCAATTTATCGTCATGCCGCTGGCGGGACTAGGCGTTTCTAGGTTATTAAATTTAAACGACGAACTCACCGCAGGCATGATGCTAGTAGGCACGAGTGCGGGCGGGACGGCGAGTAACGTCATCACCTATCTGGCTCGCGGTAACGTCGCGCTGTCGGTGAGTATGACGCTATGCTCGACGCTGCTATCCATCGTATTGATGCCGTTGCTTACGTGGCTGTATATCGGGCAAAAAGTGCCGGTACCGGCGACTGACATGCTGATTGACCTCGTCAAAATCACGCTCGTACCGCTAGCCGTAGGCGTTAGCCTAAATACCTTCGCGCACCGCGTCGTAGCGCGCCTGCAAAGCGCCCTACCCGCTGTCTCGATTGGCGCTATCGTGCTAATTATCGCGATCGTCGTAGCGCTTAACCACGCAAACGTCGAAAAGGTCGGACTAACGGTTGTTTTCGCCGTTATGGCGCACAACGCGGCAGGGCTAATATGCGGATATCTAGGCGCTAGGGCGCTAGGGTTTGATGAGCGGATCGCGCGCACCATCAGTATCGAAGTCGGCATGCAAAACTCGGGGCTTAGCGTCGCGCTCGCGATTAAATACTTCTCCGGGCTTAGCGCGCTTCCGGGCGCTATTTTTAGTATCTGGCACAACGTCTCCGGCGCTCTGCTGGCGGGATTTTGGGCGAGCAGAAGCCAAAAGCTGGGAAAAGAGCGTAAAATATAGATAGAAATTTCGGGAGTTTTTAAATTTCGCGCGGTCGTAGGAAACGCCGTTTCTAAATTCGCCCCGCGCTTGCCGTTTGCAAGCTAAGGCACCGCCGCGATTTGGCGGCAAAATGCCAAGCATGATTTTAAATTTAACAAGCTTTTTGACGCGACGAGGGGCGCAGAGCGATTTTTAAACAAACTGCGGCCGCTTTTACGAAGTTACCGCCAAATTTAGCGTCTTTGGCCGCATACGGATGATTCGTCTAGCTCTAGTCTAACGCAACAAAAACTCGTCAAAACCCGGCAAAGCGTAGCGACGGGCGAGTAAAAAACTAGCGCGCCTTACCGAAACGCCAAGCTACCGGCGTCGGCAAGAGTCGGTTTGGTCTTTGCCTAAGCCGCGTATCGCCGAATGCATATTATTTACTCGCATATAAAATAAGCCGCAACAAATGCGATCTTTAGCCTAAAAACGCTAAATTTACGCCGGTTGCGAGCATTACCATTTAGCGGGCAGGCCTTGTCCGCCTTTAAAGTAACTTTGCAGCAAATTTTGCCCTTTTAACGCAAGATGCTCAAATTAAGTGTTTTTAAACATAAAGGCTTGTTTAAATCCATCTAAAAGCCGAAAAAACGACTAAAAAATAGACACGAAGGGAAACGAATGCAACAAAATCTAAACGCGAAATACATTAAATTTTTGAGCGACGATGAGGAAAAGTCAAAAATCCTAGCAAGCGCGCTAAACGTCCCTCAAGCCGAATTTGACGCGGTTTGGAGCTGGTTTTTGCTACTTTTGCAAAGGCAAAGCAAGCTAGATGTTTTTGGCGACGACGTCATCAAAGATCTGGCCTCGCGGCTAGAAACTCTCGCCGCAAGCCTTGGCCAAAGCGCGCAAAAATTCGTTTTAGCCAAGCTTATTTACTACAACAACATTATCCAAAGCGGGTATTTGGATTCTGCGGTTTGCGGAATCATGAGCAAATTTTTATACGACGAGATAGAGCGGCAAATATCGGAAGCAAGCTTTTGCCTTGCCGAATTTACGGCGCTGACGCGGTACTTAAAGCACAATTTTTACGTCTCTCCAAACGGCTATTTGCTAGAAAATGCCCTAAAAATCGAAAAACAAAATAAAATTTTCGCGCGCGGACGACGACGCAAAGCTAGAAATCATACAAAATTTGCTTTGCATCATCGACGACAAGGAGTTTCACCACGATATAGCCGTATTTAAAAAGCTAGCCTGCGAGGTAAAAGACGGCGACGAAAGGGGCGTGCGGCTGTTTAAAAACTTTATCCCCAAAA
>CAUQCZ010000008.1:0-15700 GCA_963516335.1 uncultured Campylobacter sp.
TTGCTATTTTTTACGCGTTCATCGTCGTAGCCGTATAGCCTAACTAGGTGATGTAAAGCCTCGCTGTTACTGCTAACGGCTATATCTTCGCCGCCTTGACCGACTCTAAAAACCCTACTAGTTTCGGGCTTTATATCGTAAGATATAAGCTTGATTTTTAGCCGGTCGCATATATACATCATGCAATTATGCACGGCTACGCCTCCGCCTTCAAATTTATATAGCTCGTCGGTCAGGTAATACCCTAGATAAAACGACCCGTCGTCAAGCTTTTTTAAATTTATCACCGCATAGTCCGCACCGTCGCACGTTATCAAAAACGCGAAAAATTTATCGCGCTTTTTTAGCGCTTCGCGGTAGGCTTCGTGTTGCTTAACCGTGATAGGCTCGGGCGAATTTGATACGGTTCTAACATATTCTTGATTCCTATATTCTAGGATTTTACGGTACTTCTCGTCGCTTAAATTTACGAAATTTATGATTTCTAGCCGTTTCTTTCTCATGCTTTTTGCCTTGATTTTTGCACCGCTTCGTATAAAAACTCCGCTCTTATCCAGTCTTGCGGCGTATCTATATCCTGCACCAAGTGGCGCGGTAAAACGATCGCTATGCTATCTCGCCCGAAAAAAATTTCATCGCTCGAAGGCGCGTCTAAATTCGTCCAGTAAAACTGCCCCGCGTCTTGATAAGCCTCCTCTAAATCCTGGCTTCGTTTGGCGAAATTTTCTCGCCAAAACATCTCGCATCGTCCGTCCTTGGCGATCTTAAACGTCCGCCAGATAGGAAACGGCATAGAAGTGCACGAAAAGGCGTTTTTGGCGTTTGAGGCGCGTAGCTTTTCAAGGCCTAGTTTAATGTAAAATTCGTCTATCAGCGGCGCGGTAGCGTAAATCGTACAGACGAATTTTATCCTATCGCCTCTTGCTTGCAAAAATTTTATCGCATGCTCTACGACGGCGCCCGTCGCGGTAAAATCGTCGCTTAACTCTTTTGGGCGCATAAACGGCACGCTAGCGCCCGCATTTCTCGCAACGTCCGCTATCTCCTCGTCGTCTGTGGAGACGATAATCTCGTCAAAAATCCCCGCCCTAATCGCCGCTTCTATGCTATAAGCGATCATCGGTTTGCCGCAAAAAGGCTTTATGTTTTTTCGCGGGATTCTTTTGCTGCCGCCGCGAGCGGGGATGACAGCGATGGTTTTGGCGTCCATTTTTTTCCTTGTTTTTAGGGAGATTATAGCCTAGCGGGGCAAATTTTATGATAAAATCAAACTAAAATTTCGGAGCCGAATTTATGAAAATAGCAAATTTCGATACGAACGAAAAGGTTCTTTTGATCGCCGAACTCTCGGCAAATCACTCGGGTAGCTTAGAACTTGCCGTCAAAACTATCAAGGCGGCCAAACGCGCGGGAGCCGACGCCGTAAAACTGCAAACATACACGGCCGATAGCCTGACGCTAAACTCCAAAAAAGAGGATTTCATGCTACGCGGCGGACTGTGGGACGGGTATGATTTATATAGCCTTTATCAAAAAGCCTTAACTCCGCGCGAGTGGCACGAAACGCTTTTTAAAACGGCCGCAAACGAAGGATTAATCTGCTTTTCAAGCCCGTTTAGCAACGACGACGCCGATTTTTTGGAGCGCTTTGACCCGCCTGCTTACAAAATCGCTAGCTTTGAGGTAACCGATTACGATTTTATACGGCACATAGCTAAAAAAGGCAAACCCGTCGTCATCTCGACCGGCATCGCCACCCTGCGGGAGATCGAAGACGCGGTACAAATTTGCAAAGAGTGCGGCAACGAAAACGTCGCGCTTTTAAAATGCACGTCTAGCTACCCCGCCCCGCTTGAGGGGATGAATCTACTCACGATTGCCGATATGAAGCGTAAATTTGACGTAGAGGTCGGCTTTTCAGACCATACTCTGGGTATCGTAGCGCCAGTAGTCGCCGTGAGTCTGGGCGCTCGCATAGTAGAAAAACATTTTATCCTAAATAAAGAGGTGCGAAGCGTGGACGAGGCGTTTAGTCTGGACGAGGATGAATTTAAACAGATGGCAAGCGCCGTAAGAGACGCGGAAAAACTACTAGGCAAAGCCGTCTACGAATTAGACGAAAGAGCACTTGCCAGCCGCAACTACGCCCGTTCGCTTTATGCCTGCGCAGATATCAAAAAAGGCGAAATTTTTAGCGAGCAAAACGTAAGAAGCGTGCGCCCGGGCTGGGGGTTGCATCCTAAATTTAAACGCGAGCTAATCGGCAAACCAGCCAAACGAGACATAAATTTCGGCGACAGATTAAGCAGCGAGGATATGTAAATTTAGCGCATATCGCAAAGATTTGATACCGCGCTAGCCCGCAAGCCCGCTTGCTAAGTATATACTTAAAGCTCCGGCCGAGTTTGCGCGAAATTCGGGCGTAAATTTGGAACGAATTTAGCTTTAAAACAAAATAGCAATATAAATAAGGAGGCAAAATGCCGAAAAACGAATATTCGACTATGGATGATTTTCAGGTCGTAAAAGAAAACGAAAACGAGCAAAAAAACGCAAAAAAAAGCTCTGAATCATTTGAACCAAGCGCTAATCCGATATTTCAAAAAAACTTGCAAGCCCTCTTTCAGCAAGACGAAATTTTAGCCGCCCGCCTTTGGGGAATGGACGAGATGGTGGATTACGACGTATTTGTCGGCAAAGACCCGATCGATATAAATATCATCAACAATAAAACCTTAAAATACGTCTACGAAAATCCCGTCAAAGACGTCCAAAATACCCTAGAATCCGTCGAGAACGAATATAAGCGCTATCCGATTATGTATTTTTACGGGCTAGGTAACGGAGTTCTTTATAAGGCGCTTTTAAAAAACCAAACGCATCAAAAAATCATCGTCGTAGAACCGGAAATCGAAATCATCTATGCGGTATTAAATTTGATCGACCTTTCAGACGAATTATCCAGCGAAAGGCTAACTCTTTTTTACTCCGAGTTCGCAAACTACACGCAGTTTTATTATCTAGCGTGCAATAGCAAATTTACCGCATACGCTAAAATTTACAATCTTCAAATTCACTCGCCGTTTTACGATCAGTTTAGCGACGACTACGCAGAAATAAACCAATCCTTTGCAAAGGCCATCTCTCAAATGGTAGCCGGTCACGGCAACAGCATAGACGACAATCTAATCGGAGTGAGGAATAATATAGAAAATTTAACGGCGATGCTCACAAACTACTCCTACGTCGATTTGATAAAAAAGCGCTATAAACTAATGGACACGGCAGTCATCGTTTCAACAGGGCCAAGCCTCGATAAACAGCTTGAGACGCTTAAAAAATTTGCTCCGTACGTTACAGTTATCAGCCTTGACGCATCGCTACCGATATTAATGAAACACGGCATAAAGCCTGATTACGTAACTTCAATAGAGCGCGTAGAGGCCACGTCGAGTTTTTTTAAAAAAAGAGATAAAAAAATAGACAAAGACGCTTACTTTATCATCGCGTCTTTAACGCATAAAAAAACGATTAAAAATATCTTACCTCGCCGCCTAGTCCTAACCATGCGCCCTCAGCAAAACGAAACGTCGTTCGGGCTAAAAGGCTACGGCTACCTAGGGATCGGGCACTCCACGGCAAATCAAGCCTATCAGCTAGCCTACGTTTTAAAACATAAAAATATCGTTTTAATCGGTCAAGACCTAGCCTTTGCTCCGGACGGTAAGTCTCACGCCACCGGGCACGCGTTCGCGCAAGCCGACGAGTATCTATACGTCAAAGCATACGGCGGCGAGGGCGAAGTTCGCACGACTTACGTCTGGGATAAATTTAGAAATCAATTTGAAGCCGATATCGAGCAGTCTAGCAAAAAAGACGTAACGACGTATAACTGCACGCAGGGCGGCGCTAGGATAGAAGGCAGTATAGAAAAGCCGTTTTTAGAGACTATGCAAGAGCTTTGCAAAGACAAAAAACAAAAAAACCTCCCCAATATCGCGCCGATAAAAGAAAAAAGAACGAATAAAGATATGTTAAAAGCATATAAAGTACTCGTAAAAAAGCTAAGCTTTGAAAACGAAGCCAAACGCATAATCGAAGAGACGTTTTTAGAAGTCGTACCGAAAATAGACGAAATTTCAAAACTAAGAGACGAAGGGAAATTAAGCGAAAAACACTTTCACAAGCTCGTTAAAATTTCAAATAGGATAGATAAAGCAAAAGACGCTATCTCAAAGCCCAAATTTAAGCCTTTTATCGAAAATATCGTGGCCATATCCGTATATTTCCAAGAGCTTGAACTAGCTAAAATCTCAGTCGCCCCTAGCGATACTACGATGCAAAAGGTAAACAAGCTAGCCGAATGGGTAGAAATCCATAAATACTGGCTATTTTCAGTAGCAGGCGGACTAAACGCAGAGATAGAAACTATCAAAAAAGCTTCTAGAAATTTAGTCCGCGAGCTAAAAAAGCGAGGACTCATAACCAAAGACGAGATAGGTCAAGCAAAGGAAAATTTTAGACTGAGTTATTAAATTTCGATCATAAATTTAGCTTTATTTTTATTTTTAGCCTTTATTTGCTAAAATCACGCAAATTTAGCTAAATCGGACAAAAAGATTGTTTTCAAATATTTATACGTATAGGTTTTTTATCGTAAATTCGGTCAAAAACGAATTTATAACCAAATTCGCAAAAAGCAAGCTGGGCGTAGCATGGGCGATACTTCACCCTCTAGCCCAGGTGCTCATCTACGCGACCATACTCTCCTCCGTACTATCAGCCAAGCTACCCGGCATCGATAGCAAATATGCCTACGCGATCTACCTAATGAGCGGGATGCTTTGCTGGATGCTTTTTAGCGAGATTTTTTCGCGCTGCATCGGCATTTTTACCGACAACGCCAACATAATCAAAAAAATGTCCTTCCCTAAAATCGTCCTTCCGGCTACCGTGGTTTTAAGCTCGGCGATAAACAATCTAATTTTATTCGTCTCTATTGCGGTGGTATTTGCGTTTTTGGGGCATTTTGCGGGCGTAAATTTGATCTTTTTGCCGATCTTTTCCGTCGTTACGATGATGCTAGCCGTCGGATTTGGGCTGTTTTTCGGCGTGATAAACGTCTTTATGCGCGACGTAGGTCAGATCATCGCCATCGTATTACAGTTTTTATTTTGGCTAACGCCGATCGTTTATATGACTAGCATTTTGCCGCCGAATTTGCAAGAGCTAATCTACATAAATCCGCTTGTGGGCGTCGTTAGCGGCTATCACGATATTTTGATCTACGATAAGACGCCCGATTTTTCGCTTTTGATTTATCCGGCTTTTATCGGCGCGGCAAGCCTTGGGACCGCATTTTTCGTTTACAAACGAGCCGAAGAAGAGATGGCGGACGTTTTATGATTTTATCGGTTCAAAATATCTGCAAAACTTACTTGGATTACGAGAGCAACTTTAAGCGATTTGCCTCGTGGTTTAGTAAAAATAAAGAAGAAAAAAACGTAAAAACCGTGCTAAAAGACGTAAGTTTTGACGTGGGAGCCGGCGAAGTAGTCGGGCTAATCGGGCAAAACGGAGCGGGCAAAAGCACTCTTTTAAAAATCATCTCGCGCACGCTAAAGCCCTCAAGCGGCCGCGTAACGAGCGGGGCTAAAATTTCGTCCATCTTAGAGCTAGGCATGGGCTTTCACGGCGATCTAACGGGCAGACAAAACGCCTATCAGTCCTGCTCTCTCATGGGCTACTCAAAAGAGCAAATCGACGAGATAATAGCCTACATCGAGGACTTTGCCGAGATAGGCGAGTATTTTGATTATCCCGTGCGAATTTACAGCAGCGGCATGCAGATGCGCCTTGCTTTTTCGGTCGTCACGGCAAATCGCCCCGATATACTCATCATCGACGAGGCGCTATCGGTGGGCGACGTGTACTTTCAGCACAAAAGCTTTGACAAGATAAAAGAATTTAAAAGCCTAGGCACGACGCTCATCATCGTTTCGCACGATAGCGGCGCGATAAAATCCATCTGCGATCGCGTGATATTGCTAGAAAAAGGGCAAATTCTAAAAGACGGCGAGCCTGAAGCAGTGCTTGATTACTATAACGCCCTAATCTCAAAGAAACAAGACGTACAAATCTCGCAAATAACCCTGCAAAACGGCAAAACCGCAACCGTATCAGGCAACAAAAAGGCCTGCATAAAAAACATTGAAATTTTAGACGCCGCAGGCAAAAAGATACAAAATTTAGAAGTCGGCAAAAAAATCAAGCTAAAAGTAACAGTGCTGGCAAACGAAAATTTACCCTCGTTAGTGCTTGGCTATCAGATCAAAAATCGCTTCTCGCAGGTCGTCTACGGCACGAACACTTACCACCTAAAACAAGCTTTAAAAAATCTCAAAAAAGGCGAAGAGTACGACTTTGGTTTTGAATTTGAAGCAAATTTGGGCGTCGGGTCGTTTTCTGTAACGATAGCGCTGCACGATAGCGACAACCATCTGCAAAACAACTACGAATGGCGCGACAACGCGATCATTTTTAACGTCGTAAATTTTAGCAAGCCCGATTTCGTCGGTCTTGCGTATCTTGAACCGAGTTTGGAAATAAAGAGAATAAATGGATAAATTTTATAAAAGTTTCGAAGATAAATTTAGAGGCCATAGAAGCGAGATCAAAAAGCGCTTGCTTGCTTACGAGCCGTTTTTGCAAATTTTAAAGCAAAATAACGAAAAGCCGGCGGCGGTCGATCTTGGCTGCGGCAGAGGCGAGTGGCTTGAAATTCTAAAACAAAACGGCTTTACCGCGCGCGGCTGCGACGTGAGCGAGGAGATGCTAAAAGAGTGCGAAAAAAACGCGCTTGAGGCCAAAAAACAAGGCGCGATAGAGTTTTTAAGCGAGCTAGAAGACTCAAGCCTTGCGCTAGTTAGCGCATTTCAGCTTGTGGAGCACTTGGAGTTTAGCGAGCTTTGCGAGCTAGTCAAGCAGGCGCGCCGAGTTCTCAAAGACGGCGGCATCTTGATACTTGAAACGCCAAATCCAGAAAACCTACGCGTCGCTACGCTAAATTTCTATCTCGACGCGACGCACGTTAAGCCTATCCCGCCGATGCTGCTTGAATATCTGTGCGAATTTGAGGGCTTTAATAATACGTTTATGATGAGGCTGAACTCAAATTTGAGCTTTAGCGAGGATTTAGAAAACCAAAATGTCACGCTAAGAGACGTTTTAAGCAGCGTCGGACTTGATTACGCTGTTTTGGGGCTTAAAAACGGCGATGAAAAAATGCGCGAAGCGTTTTTAAACGCAGCCAAAAGCGGTTACAGCTTTGAAGAGCTGGCCGATAGATTCGACGTGTCGGCATTTGAAAATAAAACGCAGATGCTTGAGCTAAAAAACGACGTCTGGAAGGGCTCTTTAGAGACGAAAGAAGCACTGTGGAAAAGCTCGCTTGAGCTAATGGAGGGCAAAAATCAAATCGCAAATTTGCAAAATGAAAACGTGCGCTTGCGCGAAGATTTAGAAAATCTACTGGGCAAATATCTCGCGCTAAATCACAAAGTCTACGTTCTAGAAAACGAAGCTCCCGTTATCAAAAACGATATCGAGCAGCTTAAAATTTTTGTCGCTAAATTTAAAAGAGTCGCAAAGCCGCTTATTTGGGTCTATAAATTTTTAAGATTTTGTAAAAATTTAGCTAAAGAAAATCTCAAAAAAGCGCTTAAATTCGGTATAAATTTGACGGAAAGAGCGGCAAATAGCCATCCTAAATTTAAGAAAAACCTCAAGATATTTTTAAATAAATTTCCTGCTCTTAGGGCAAGAATCTTTAGCCTAAAAGGCCAGGTTAGAGACGATATCTATGTCTCGCAAGAGGGTGTTTTTGAGCCGAGCGTTTTTGCTTTAAGGCACTCAAAAGAGTACGAGCGAAATTTGGAGCTGAAAAATCTCGAATTTAACGAAAACTTTAGCGAGCTAACCGTCATCGGCAGCATCAGCGGACACTATAGTTTGGCCGCGATAAACAGAAACATCGTATTTAGGCTGCTCGGTAAGGTAAAAAACGTCTTTGTGATCTGCTACCACGAGAACTATTTCGATAAAATTGAAGACATCGCGATAACCAAAGACGAGTACGAAACGCTAAGAAGCATAGTACCCGATAAAAACGCGCACCCAAAAAGAAGCGACGACAAGGTCGCGATCTATCACCACTACCCGCTGATAGAAGACGTTAGGGAGGGTTATGGATTTGAGATTGCGGTGTTTTTCTGGGAGGAGTCGCGCATCCCGCCTAGGACGATAGAAATTTTAAACTCTAAGTATAAAGGCATTTTGGTTTCGACGTTTTTTATCAAAAAAATCCTCATAGATAACGGCTGCTATACGCCGGTAAAAGTAGCCGATATCCCGCTAAAAATGCCGCCCGAGCAAAGCGTTTTGCAAGAAAATAGCGAACAAAAGCGCGAGATAAAGCTCTTTCATATCTCGTCGTGCCTGCCTAGAAAGGGTGCGGACGTGCTGCTACGAGCCTTTAACGAAGCTTGTAAAAAAGCTAAATTTGAGCTAAGCCTAACGATAAAAAGCTTCCCTAATCCCCACAACAGCGTAACCGAGCAAATCGAGCTTCTAGTCGATAAAAAATACCGAAGCAAAATCCGCGTCATACTAAACGAAGACCTAACCGCGCTTGACGTGGCAAACCTCTATGAGCAGTGCGATATCGTCGTGCTGCCGACGCGCGGCGAGGGGCTAAATATGCCAGCAATCGAAGGCGTACACTACAAAAAGCCCGTTATCTCCACCGACTATAGCGGCCAGTGCGAGTTTTTGGACGATAGCTGCGAGTTTATCGGGTATAAATTCGCGCCCGCGGTTACGCACTTTAATCTAAATTATTCGTTTTGGGCGGAGCCTAGCGTAAAGGATCTGGGCGAAAAAATCATCAAAGTATCCGAGCAAATTTTACAAAACCACGCGCCAAACATAGAACCGCTAAAACAGAAAGTCGATGAAATGATGTTCGGCGAGAAAAACGTGCTAAATTTCATATCGAGCATCTCGCATCTAAAATCCTTTAACAATGAGCCGCGCGAGCTAAAAATTGCCTATTTTTCGACGTATAACGCCGTTTGCGGCATAGCCGAATACTCAAAATACCTAACGGACGAGCTTGCGCGGGCGGGCGCAAATTTAGAAATTTACACTTGGAGCGAGCAAAAGCACGCCAAGGAGCCAAATTTAAGCAAAGAAAACGACGAGATAAAAGTCTTTGAAATAGAGCGCGAAAAACTACTATCGGGGCTTGAGACGGATGCAAATATAATCTGGCTGCAACACCATTTTACCTTTTTCGAGATAGACGAAAAGCTAAAATCAGACGTCGCCGCGCTAAAATTGCAGGGCAAAATTTGCTTCATCACGCTTCACGCCACGAAGCAAATCCTAAACTACCCGCGCCAAACTCAGCAAAACTGGCACGATACGCTTTACGAATTCGACCGAGTTTTCGTCCACAGCATCGACGATCTAAATACGCTTAGACTACTCGGGCTTATCGACAACGTCGCGCTAGTACCGCACGGAACGCAAAATTTAGCGCCCGAGCAAAACAAACGCAAGGAAACGGACGGCAAATTTAGGATAGGATTTTTTGGGCTACTTTTTGCGCATAAAAATTTACCCGTACTGCTACAAGCCTTTGCTAAATTTAGCCAAAATACGGACGCGAAGCTAATTATCATTAGTCCCGTCGCAAACTCAGACGGCGAGGCGGAACTACAAAGATGCCGTAAGCTTTGCGAAAAACTAAATTTGGACGAAAAAGTAGAGTGGAATACCGAGTTTTTGCCGATAGAGGAGGTAAACAAAAAGCTAAGCGACTGCGATGTTATCGTGTTGCCTTACGGGCAAACCGATGAGGGAGCCAGCGGGGCGGCCAGGATAGCGCTAAGCGCATGCAAAAACGTTATAGTAACGCCGTCAAGAATCTTTAGCGAGATGAAAAACGTCACGATAAAAACGGACGGATTTAACGATTGGCATATTTTAGAGCAACTAGAAAAAGTAAAAAACAGCGAAATAGACGCTAAAATTTATGACGAACGCGCAAAATGGCTAAGCCAAAATAGCTGGAGCAGTATCGCGGGGCTTTACCTGCGGATATTTAGAGCCGTAGCGACGGATAAAAATTTTATGCGACATTTAAAAAACGGAGAATAATAATGAAAAAAGCGATAATTACGGGCGTCGGAGGTCAAGACGGCGCATACCTGGCTAGATATCTGATCGATCTAGGATACGAGGTCTACGGCGGATACAGGCGAGCAGTGAGTCCGAATTTTTGGCGATTAAACGAGCTAGGCATTTTAAACGAGCCAAATTTTCGTTTGGTGGAGTTTGAGCTAACCGACCCGTTTAACATCCTAAGCGTAGTTAACGAAATAAGACCCGAGGAAATTTACAACCTAGCCGCCCAAAGCTTCGTGGGCGTTAGTTTTAAAGAGCCGTTTCACACCGCAAATGCTACGGGCATCGGCGCGCTAAACATACTAGAGGCGATAAAGACGGTCGATAAAAGCATCAAATTTTATCAAGCCAGCACATCCGAGATGTTCGGCAAAGTCCAAGCCGTTCCGCAAAGCGAAACCACGCCGTTTTATCCGCGTTCGCCGTACGGAGTGGCAAAGCTTTATGCGCATTTTATCACGGTAAATTACCAAGAAAGCTACGATATTTTCGCTTCAAGCGGTATTTTGTTTAATCACGAAAGTCCGCTAAGAGGGCTTGAGTTCGTCACGAGAAAAATCACGAATACGGCCGCAAAAATCGCCCTAAAAAAGGCTAAGACTTTAGAACTTGGCAACCTAGACGCAAAGCGCGACTGGGGCTACGCCAAAGAATACGTCGAAGGTATGCACGCGATACTACAAGCTCCGGCCCCCGATACTTTCGTACTAGCCACCGGAGTAACGACCACGGTTAGGGATTTTGTGAAGCTTAGCTTTGAAGCGCTGGATATCGGGATAAAATTTGAGGGCGAAGGCATAAACGAAGTCGGACTAAACGATAAGGGCGACGTAATCGTAAAGATAAATCCGGCATTTTTTAGACCGGCCGAGGTCGATCTGCTAATAGGCGACGCCTCAAAAGCCAAACAGAAGCTCGGCTGGAGCGCAAAGACCGATCTAAAAGGGCTCTGCGATATGATGATAAAAGCCGATCTAAGACGCATCGAGGCGGGATTTGAGTTCTAAGCGCGTTTTTATTACGGGCATAGAGGGATTTACGGGTCGCTATTTAGAGCGGTACCTTCGCGGGCTAGGCTACGAGGTATCAGGCGGCGCCTTAAGCCCTAGCGCGCCGCATCACGCGCGCTTTGATCTGCTTGACAAAGATAGCATAAAAGCCGCCTTTAGCGCCAAATTTGACTACATCATTCACCTAGCCGCAGTTTCGTTTGCTATGGCAGATCCCGCTGAGATAAAAAACGCAAACGAAATCGGTACGCTAAATTTGCTAGATGCCCTAAGCGCCGTTAAATTTAAAAAGGCGATCTTTGCAAGCTCGGCTAGCGTCTACGGCGGAGGCGAGGCGCCTATGAGCGAAAGCTCCGCGCTAAATCCGCAAAGCATCTATGCTCAAAGTAAAATTTATATGGAAGAGCAAATCGCTAGAAGCGGGCTTCCTTTTATCATCGCGCGTCCTTTTAACTATACCGGCGCGGGGCAGAGCGAAAATTTCCTCATTCCAAAAATCGTGCGACATTTTAAGGACAAAGCCTCCGCAATAAAGCTCGGAAATTTAACGCCAAAACGCGAGTACAACGACGTAAACGACGTCGTGCGGATATACGCGCAGCTACTAGAGCTAGAAACCAACGGCGAAATCTTTAATATCGGCTCGGGCAAGGCCTATAGCATCGAGCAAATTTTGCAAATTTTACGCCGCTTAAGCGGGCGCGATATCGCCGTACAAAGCGATGCCAAATTTATCAGGACAAACGACCCCGCCCTACTCGTCTGCGATACGGCAAAGCTGCTAAACTACGGCATAACTCCTTGCGGCGGCGATATAGAGGCGCTACTGCGGCGGATGCTAGCTAGCGACTAGATGGGTTTTACGAATTTACGCGCCTTGCGTAGACCAGCTATAGCCGTACTTTTGCGGTGCTAAACGCGAGTAAACGGGCAAATTTCGGCTTTGCCAAATTTATGAAATATATCCGTAAAGATAGCCCGTCGCCATCTCGCAATTGTCTCAAATCGCTTAAATTTATGCTATTTGCGCCCGTAAAATCCTTACGTTTTAAATTTGAAGGATTCGTAAATTTAAGCTTTTATCAAAATTTGCTTCAAACACGGCAAAAGCGCCTTATCTACCCCAGTTATTTGCCCTTATCTAATGTTTAAGCGCAAACGGCGCGCCCAAAGAAAAAGCTAAGACTCCCGCGCCTGCGCCGTATCGCGAAAATAAGTCGCTTTTGAGCGTAAATTTAAGCCGAATGAATTTTGCATTACGGCTACGAAAACGGCATTGAATTTACAAGCTAATATCCAAAACCGCCGCCTAGACCGGCTTAGCAAACACGCGGTTTTAGGTTGCTATCATGCGCGCTTATACAGATAAAAATGCGCTAAAATGCCGTAGCTACGGCTTTGGTTGCGAGGATTATTAGACGCAAGCGTAAATTTAGCACGGCTTGCTATAGACGCGAGGCTTGGCGCATCCTGACAAATTTTTTGATCCGCAAAAATATCAAGCCGTTCGGTTTCTTGCTAGAGGCTAGGCGCGTTTTTGCAGTCAAATTTAGGCCTAATTTAGCAGCCGTCTTATCGCGCCAGCCGCGCAAACTGCTTGCAGTAAGCTATTCTTTGCCGTTTTGCCATCGTGCCAGGCCAGCTAGTACCCTCCATACGCGTTGCTACTACAACCAAACTGCTACCCGTTTAAACTACGGGCAAATTTAAAGAGGCGGAGTGAAAAATATTTCTCTTACGCCAAAATGCTCACAAGTCGCATTTATATAAACGTCCGCTACGCTCGCTCAAAGCAATACGTCGTAAAGCGCCACCTTTACCGCTCGAGTGGCAAGTTTTATAAAGGCTGCGCAGATGGTCTAAGAGCTGGATTTATGAAATACCCTAAAGCGCCCGCCTAGACTGTAAAAAGCAAAACAGTCTAAATTAGACTTGCCTGCCGCTAAATGCCGTAAGTCTTGTTAGAATAAGAGCGGTAATTTAAGAGCAAAATTTCCCTAACGACGTACCGTAAAAGCTAATAAGAGACTGCTCAAGCTCGGTATAAACGCGCGCAAAACCGCTATTTTGCAGTTTTATAGCTACGGCACGCGACCGTAGCTTGACCTAACTTGGTCGCACTTGCCAATAAAACGACTAGAGCGAGCAATATCATATTTTACGGCGCTTTGCGAAATAGTTGATTTTTGCTTTTGGCATTTAAAATTTGAGGCGAGCTTTATGCTTCGGTAATTATAGTCGGGCGCAAGACCATAGCCGCCTTTACTAACGACGCCGCGAGAGCAAATTTGCCATACGGCCTTAAGATGCGGACATAATCCAAATAATAAACGCCCGTTTTATCTGGTAGGCATCAAAGACTAGATCATCAAATAAGCGGTTACAAGGGCGCCGACCTATATAAACTGAAAAATAAATATCGCTCTAAAGACATATTTCGTACGGTAATTAAGCTGCGGTTAAATTTATCTCGTTTCAAACTCCCAAGTTTGAGTTTCACGCAGCCAAAAGCGATGTTGCTGCTTTAGATTACGTAAAAACTCGTTTGATTCGTCAGCCTTAATGCCGTAAACACGATTTGCGAGTATGTTTTCCGTTAGCTTGTCATAGCCGCGAAATCTTACGAGCTTTATTGTCAAATTTGCCGCTATCCGTATTTAAACGGCATTTGGATATATGCAGCGCAAATCAACACCGACTGCATCTAACGTCCGTAAACTCCTCACGTTTAAAAATATGCTTCTAGAGCTTAGCCGCCGTACTTTTACCACCTGATTTGAAAAATTAACGGGGTTATGACTACGAATATACGAAGCCTGTGCGCCTAAATAGGCGATTTATATTACTGCTTTTGCGCTAGAGCCGACTATATTGGCAGACGTAATTGCTAAATTTATAAAACTTGAATTTATTCGACGACTTAAAAATATACAAAGTAACTTGCCGAGATAAATTTACAAATAGTGTAAACTATAAATATAGGTGAAACATTGAGTTGTAAATTTAAACTTTATCGATCAATAAAGTAGAAATTAAAACCAAAGTAGAGCTATAAGGTAAATATTAGGGAAAGAGTTTTAAACCATAATCAAGAAAGTATAAAAATCGGTAGAGCCAAGCTCTACCGAAAAAAGAGATTAGAAACCGTTGATAGTTATATTTCCGCTAGCATCCACTGTAGCATCTAGGTTAGCCATATTGATGTTACCAGCTAGTTTAACTAAGTTATCGTTAACGTCAAAGCTAGTTCCGCCTGCCGCGCTATTATAGAACAAGTACGTCTCGTTGCCGTAAGAAAACGCATATACCTTACCGGCTGCCGTGGCTGTAGTAAAAAATCCGGTCGCCGTAGCAAATGCAGCGAAATTAGCATACGTATTACCATTAGGATCTAGGTGAACCTTTTCTACGGCGCCAGCCGTGGCTGAACCGCTGATTTTAATCTTGTCGCCTACCGTTAGATTCTCGATAGCGGTGTATCTTAGATTATCGCTACTTCCGTCAAAGCCGCTAGAAGCTATCTTTGATGCACTTACGTCAAAGGTATCGTTACCCGAACCGCCTTTTATAGTGATGACTTGTTTAGCAGCCGTTATCGTTCCGGTAGTTACCTTGTTTGTGCCCTCGCCGGTTTCGATAGTGATATTTTCTTTGGTTTGTGCGTCTGCTAGCGTGATCTCGTCATTACCGGCGGTACCTTTTATACTTTCGATTTTAGTATTCGCGGTAACCGTCGTGATGGTACCGGACTCAACGTTTCTTAAACCGCTAAAGTCGATCTTCGTAAGTTCTGCCGCGTTTGTACCGCTAAAATCATATTTATCCTGCAAACCTTCGCCCATATCTCCAGAGACAGTAACGGTTTTTAGATCCTTACCTACAGTAGCTACTTTTGTCGCAACCGCTACTTTTAGCGTGTCATTTTGCCCAGAAGCGCTAACGGTAGCAGTAAAGTCTTTAGAATTTGCATCCTGCTTAGCTATGAGACTTATCTGTCCGGCTGTGCCGCTAGTAGCATCGAGTGCCGTTTGCGTAGAGCCTTTATAGACGATAGTGTCTGCTTGTATGCCCTTTAGAGAGTTTGCACCTATAGTACCGCTTAGGTCGATAGAAACCTTATCGGCCGTCACTTCATTGGCTGTACTAAATTTTACCAAACCTCTAGTATTTCCGGCATCTATATCAACGGTACTACCTGCTTTTAGGTCAATTTTACCGATCTGAGCACCAGTTCCGCCACTGTTTATAACGTCTTTTAGAGTGATCTTTAGGCTATCGACGACTCTATCAGCAGGAGTAGAGTGGTCTATGTCGTCTATTTTTAAAGTCGTAGACGTAGCGGTTCTATCATGGATGCTTTTGATATTAGTAGCGTTGATTACAATATTTTTAGCTATAAGCTTACCTATATCAAGCTTGCCTTCAACATCTTTAGCAGTGAT
>CAUQCZ010000009.1:0-14039 GCA_963516335.1 uncultured Campylobacter sp.
GGATTATACGAAACGCCGCAGCCAGGTCTCCGTTTGAGGTGTAGTAGTAGTTGCCTCTGAAGCGTCCTACGCCCGGAAGCTCTATCGCAAAGTCAAGCTCCTTATTCTCCTCAAGCTCGCTTTTTTGAGTATCGGTTATCAAAGCGTAGCATATATCTTGTATATCGTGTCCGCTCAAAACTCCCAGCTCAAGCGGTCTTAATGTTCCGTCTATGCGAATTTGTGGTTCGCTTTTTGAGACTAAGTGCAAGTCGCTCGCCTTATTATGCACGACGGTTTTTAGAAGCGTTTCTAGGCTTACGTCTATTTTTTTTGGTTCTAGCGCGTCGCCTACGCCCTCCTGTTTTATTTCTTCCATTTATATTTTCCTTATTCGATTATTTTCGGTACGACGAAAAAATGCTCGCTACTCATAGGAGCATTTTTTAGTATCGTTTCTATCACGTCCGAGCTTACGCTTACGTCTTCTCTTAGCGGAGTTCCACCGTCTATGGAGCTTACGACCGCCCCCACGTCGCTTAAGTCCAGCTCGTCTAGTATATCTACGAAATTTAAAATTTCGCTAAGTTGATTTTCAATCTCTTTTCGCTTCTCTTCGCCTATTTTAAGCGAGCTGAGCTTTTCAAGCTTAGCCAGCAGAGTGTCGTCTATTTGCATAAAACCTCGTTTAAATTTTTAAATTTTCTCGCATTATAGCACATTTTGTCTTGATTTTTATGGTGTTTTATAATTATTATGCTACAATTACGAACTTTCAATATCTAAAATTTTAAGGAAAAAGCTTGGCTATCAAAGACGATATCAACTCCATAAAAGAAGAGCTAAACACTCAAGAACAATTTTTAGAAAATATGATAAAAAGCGAAAGATTTTTTAAAAAATATAGCAAATTTATCATAACCGCGGTCGTTTTAGGCGCGATAGGCGCGATCGGATACTACGTAAACGACGCCTTAAAAGAAAAAGATTTCAAAGCCGCAAACGTCGCCTATGCTAAGCTGATACTTAACCCAAAAGACGAGCAAGCAAAAGCCGAGCTAAAGCAAAAAGACGCCTCTCTTTACGCGCTTTACGAATTTAAAGTCGCCGTCGATAACAACGACACGAACGCGTTAAAATCGCTAGCAAACGAGCAGATCGATCCGCTTTTAAAAGATATCGTAAAATCCCAATTAAACGAGCCTAGCGGTCAAATTTTAAGCTCGTATAGAGCCGCCATTAACGGCTACGAGCTATTAAAAGAAGATAAAATCGACGAAGCCAAAAACGAATTTAAGAAAATCCCGTTAAATTCGCAGCTCCAAGACCTCGTCAAAAATTTAGAACATTACCAAGGAAAAGCAAAATGAAAAAATTTCAGACTATTTTAGCCGCCGTTTTGTGCGCGGCCGTACTCGGCGGATGCAGCACGAAAAGGCAGTATTTCGAACCTACCGACGTGCAAAATGAAAAAATCTCGGAAAACAGGCTACCTTCTAGCATTGCGACGGCAAGCCTAAACGGAGCGGTGCTAAAAAACGGCATGGTTATAACCAAAAACGGCCTACTTGCGCCTGAGATAAAGCTGCCAAAGGGCTCAACCTTGTTAAATTACGGCGACGGTAAATTTATCAGCTCGGATTTAAACGGAAATTTGATCGTCGAAAATAGCTCCAACGAAATTTTATTTCAAAGAAGCTTTGATCAAGCCGTCGTATCGGCCGCTCTTGAGGGCGACAAGCTCGCTGCTTTAACCGCGAGTAACGTCATATATTTCATCGATATCTCGACAAACGAGGTTTTGCTCGAGTTTGAGAGCTCAAACGTCTATGCGCAAGACTCCCGCGTCGCAGCACCGTTATTTATGAGCTCGCTCGTCATTTTCCCTACGCTTGACGGCAAGATCATGATCGTAGATAAAAGCCAAGGCCGAATTTTACGCGACGTAATCGTTAGCAGCGAACAGTTTTTTAACAACGTAATATCTCTAAACGTCGTAAACGACACGATGATAGCTGCCACCGGCAAGCGTATCGTCTCGATAAATCCGGAAAAAACGGTTTATTTTAACGGCGAGATCAAAGACGTAGTCATAAACGGCGAACACGTATATATCCTACTAAAAGACGGCAAAATCGTGCTTAGCGACCTAAATTTGAAAAAAATTAAAGACGCATATTTTAAATTCGCCATCTTTTCAAGCGCCACCGTTTATAACGGCTCGCTTTATATAATGGAAAAAACGGGTTATCTAATCAAGACCGATTTAGCGCTTGATAATGCCAAAATTTACGAGCTTTCAGACGAGGTCGAGAGCCAAATTTTCGCCGGCGCGAAAGAATTTTATTACGACGATTACAGCCTAGAGCTTAAATGACGAAGCAAGAAATTTATCAAGTTCTGGAAGCTAAAAAGATTATCTTAAAAAATCTAAGCTGGACGGAGCTTGATAAATTTACCAAGAAAAAGACCCTTGTCGCGCTCACGGGCGTTGATATGAAGGGCTTTTATACGATTATATTTTTTCGCAGCGCAAAGGCTATATTTTTGAGCAAAGAATTTGAAGCGATTGATGAAATAGCTAGCAAAATCGCCGAGCAAACGGGTATAAATTTTAAGAAAAAGGCTATTTTTTATAGCTCGGATATCTGCTCAAAAACCGTAAATTTGATGAAAGAAAACGGCTACAAATATGACTCTATGTGACGTAGGCAACACTAACGCCACCTTTTTTGAAGACGGCAAAATCACCAAAATCAAGCTCGAAAATTTTAAAGATTTTAAAAGCGATGAGAGGATTTATTTCATCAGCGTAAACGACGAGATGACTCAAAGACTTCGCAGTTTATCTAAATTCGTAAATTTAGAGCCGTATTTTGAGCTAGACACTCTCTATAGCGGCCTAGGTATCGACCGGATCGCTAGCTGCTACGCCGTAAAAAACGGCCTCATTATCGACGCCGGTAGCGCCATAACTATGGACGTAATGATGAACTCGATGCATCTTGGCGGCACGATAATGCCAGGCATCTCGCACCTTTTAAAAGCTTGCGAAGCGATTTCGCCCAGGCTTAAAATCTCGCTAAATTCGCAAATCGATCTTGATGCGCTCCCGCAAAAAACGGCCGACGCGGTAAGCTACGGTATCATAAAACCGATTTTACTTCTCATCGAAAATATGGCAAACGGCTCGAAAATCTACTTCACGGGCGGCGACGGCGAGTTTTTATCACGTTTTTTTACCGACAGTATCTACGACCGTATGCTCGTTTTTCGCGGGATGCAAAAATTAATCGAACAAAAAAAGGACATCTTATGCTGACGGTTGCTCTACCAAAAGGCCGCATCGCCGACGAAACGCTTGAGATTTTTAGGAAAATTTTTAATAGCTCGTTTGAATTTGAGGATAGAAAACTGCTGATGAGCGAGGGTGATTTTAAATTTCTAATGGTTCGCAACCAAGACATCCCGACCTACGTCGTAAACGGCGCTGCCGATATCGGCGTGGTAGGTCTTGATGTACTTGAGGAGCATCGTCCGGACGTCTTGCGCCTGCTTGATCTAAAGATCGGCAAATGCCGCGTCTGCGTGGGCGTCAAAGAGGGCGAGGAGCTAAATTTAAACGCGCCCGAGCTAAAAATCGCCACCAAAATGCCGCACATATCGCGTAATTATTTCGCCGCGAAGGCTACCGCGCTAAAAATCATCAAGCTATACGGCTCGATCGAGCTAGCGCCGCTAGTTGGCCTTGCCGATGCTATCGTAGACGTCGTGGAAACGGGCACGACGATGAAACAAAACGGACTAAAAGTCGCCCAGACTATCATGCAAAGCTCGGCGTACCTCATCGCAAACAAAAATAGCTTTATCATCAAAAAAGACGAAATTTTATCGCTTTACGAAAAGATCAAAGCGCAAATTTAGGCTAAAAATACCTCCTGCGCTATCAAATTTAGATAGACTTCCGTTAGGTTATAAACGAAAAACGCCCAAGCCCCAATCCCTCGCAGATTCGTAGCGTAAAATTTAAGTTAGAGCGACCAAGCCAAAAGATACGCGGCATCGGTTCGCACGCATAATCAAAGCCTTTTCAAAGATAAATTTAGCCTCGATTTATCCGCGCCAAATAGCAAATTTATCAAACCCGTGACCTTTAAAAAAGCAAGCTCGCTATTTTGCGAAGCTAGCAGTGCCTCGTTTGTAAACGCTGTGCGTCAAACTGCTTTAAAATACGTACCGATAATAGACAAAGGCGCTGCGCTAAAATATCATCTAAGAGAAACGACTAAGGCGATAAAAGCGGGCGGTACCCTTAAAGACTACGCAAAGGGCGGAGAAAAACGGCTCAAGCAAAGAGCAATCGATTTACGAACTTCGTCAAATAAGGCGCCGAGCAAATACGAACGACGAAGCAATAAGGCTTGGCGATGAAGGAAGGCGGATTATCCTATACATTTTTACCGAAAGTATAAATTATGTCTTAAAAAAGTAAAAATCGGCGAGAATTTAAACAAATAAAAACTTCAAGTAGGCGTGGTAAAAACTCGTATAAATTTACACGGCACCCTTTAGAACAAAAGCGGCTTTTCAAGCTCCCGTTTTAAAATCTCTTAATCAGAGCGGTTTTGCTAAGCGCTCTTAGGCCGCCGTCTTCACGGATTTTAGCTGATACGAGCGGGCGTAGGCGCGAGCAAATTTGCCGCGTAGAACGGTGTTTTACCGACCACCACTCCGGCTTTTTTGACGCGAGCGCATTACCTGGCGACCGCGAACGTACCGGACGGCGTTTTATCCGCCTTGTTACTCCAGCAGACTATCTCTCGGTTCGCCTAGATGAAAGCCCTGAAATTCGTCCACGCCCAGGCGCACGCAGGTATCAAACACCTCTTTTGAGTGGACGAACTCGGCTATTACGGTGATGTCTAGCTGATTGGCAAAGGCTATGATCGCGCTAGCTATCGCCCGAGAATCCTCGCTAGAGTCTATATTTTTGATGATCGAGCCGTCTATTTTGATATAGTCTGGCTTTAGCTTTAGGATATAGGAGAAGTTGCTATAACCCGAGCCAAAATCATCTATGGCGATCTTTGCGCCCATCCTTCGCACGCGTTCGATAAATGCGCCGATACGCTCGATATTTTCTATATTTTCATCCTCTAGTATCTCAAATATCACCCTTGAGGCGATCTTGTATCTGTTTAACCTCTCGATGATAAACGCGCTCACGTCGCCGTCGGTCATATCTCGTCCGGATAAATTTACCGAGATGATGGCGCTAGGCTTGTCTTTGATTAGCTTAAAGCTCTTTTCGATTAGCATTTTTTCGATATCGGTGTAGCGCTTAATGCGTTTTGAAACCTCTAAAAAGACGCTCGGCGAGATGATTTCAGAGCTATTTTGGATACGGATTAGCGTTTCGTATTTTAACACCTTGCCGTCTTTGTTAAATATCGGTTGATAAAACGGCACGATTTTATCGTTTATTATGGCGTTTCGTATCATATTCGATCGCTTGATTTGCTCGGCGTATTGAGGAGTGTCGTCAATGTTTTTAAAGTAGCAAAAGAAATCCTTGCCGCTTTGCTTTGCAAACTCAAGCGCCGTCATCGCCTTTTTAAACGTATCGGTCTCATCTAGCGCAAAGCCTACCGTACAGTAGATCTCTATCTCGATTTGCTCGCCGCCGTCTTTAGACACGTCTATGACCAGCCCCTTTATACTCTCTAAAAGCTCGCTTGCCAAATCCTCGTATCTATCTATAAAATAATCGGCGTTTTCGACTAGAGCAAACTGGTCAGGCCCCACGCGGTAAGCCGCCATGTCGTTATCCTTTGCGAATTTTCTAGCTATTTGCGCCATTTTTAGTAAAATTTGATCGCAAGCCTCGGCGCCGAAGTAGTTATTCATTTTTCTAAACTCGTCTATATCCACGACTACGATTTTAGGACTCTTCATAGTCGCTACGTCGCGCTCTAAAGCCGTTTTGTTAGGTAGCCCCGTTAGCGCGTCGCTATATAGGCGCTTTTGCATCTCGGAGTTATTGGCTAGTAGCCTAGCGTTGGTTTTCATTAGCGAAATTTGACTGTTTTTGATATTTCTAAAAAAGAGCCAATACTGAAACACGCAAATAAGCATCATAATAAGGGTAACTAAAACGGTATTTTTCATATTTACGGCAAGCCAAGTAAAAAAACGCGGGTCGTCAAAGCCTGAAATTTTTACCGAATGAACCATATCGTAGCCCAGTATCACGCCGTCGGTTTTTTTAAAATAGCAAACCTCGGCCTTATTATCCGCAATCAGACGGATGCGCTTATAAACGCCTTTTTGCCCCAAATCCGTATGCGCCTTAGAGTCCATATCGCAAAATTTATAGGGCAAAATTTCGCCTATTAAATTAGGATGCTGCGAGCTGGCAAGCACCGTAAGTTCGTTTTTGTCTCCGGTTTGCTTAAATATCCAAGCAGGTACAGAATTAGCCGCTTCGGCGTACCTTTGAAACTCGTTTATGTCGTGCTTAGCCACTTGTTTATAAATCATTTCTACTACGTTCATATATGCCTCGGCTTTAGCGTCTATGCCGATGTTTGAAGGGTAATTAACGGAGTCTTGAAATTTATTATAAAATATAAAACAAACGGCCATACACGAACATATCATAAGCACGACGATAGGTAAAACGAGGTAGCGCGTTGCTTTGCTCTTAGATTCTAAATTTTGCATCGACCTTCTTTTGTAATTTTATCGCCATTTTATCATTATTTATTTAAGTTAATCATTAAAGCCAAAATTTATAAAAATAATTTGCCCGGTAAAAAAGCAAAGCAAGAAAACGGGCGGGTAAAACGACTATGCGGACGGCTGATTTTTCGTCACTCTTTTTTGCTAGCTTTTAAGCGACTAGGCGCCGTCGCTAAATTTTAAAGCTCCAAAATTACAAAATGCTTAAATAGGCTTAAATTTAAAGCTACCGCACCGCAAATTTAAATTTGAGTTTTCAGGGTGCGGGTCTCGGTGAGTAAAATTTACAAATTTAACTTCAAATTTGACTCCAAATTTGAACGTAAAAAGATAAGGCGAAGTATCGCGAGATGATTTTTCGAGTTTTGAAGCAAAATTGAGCGTGCGCTAGGCATATAGCCTGCGGAGCGAAAATTTTGCGAAATCTCGGAAAAGCACTCGCGAGACAAGCCGTAGCAAGGCAAATTTACAGCCTTACTATCTGCGCTCCAAATCCCCCCTGCCCCGCCGGCGCGTCGAAAAACTCCTTCACGCTCGGATGCTCGCGCAAGAAGTTTTTGACCGCGTAGGCGAGCTTGCCCGTGCCGATGCCGTGATACACCTGCACCTCGTCAAAGCCCATCACTAGGCTATCTGAGATAAATTTATCCAGTTTTTGCACCGCTTCGTCGGCGCGCAGGCCATGTAGATCGAGCGTGACGCTAGCGTTTTGCGGCTTTTGCACGCTTAGATTTATACCTGATTTCTTAGGCGGGGTGGGCGTTTCGCCGCTGATTTTTAGCTGATTTATCGGTACGCGCATACTCACGTTGTCGGTTTGTATCACGGCGTCATTTTTGCTAAGGCTTACTACGACGCCTTTTATCTTGCCGTATTTTACGCGGTCGCCGACTTTTAGCTCGGGCGGGGCGGAGATTTCTGGCTTTTGCACGGCGCGTTTAGCCTCGTTTGCGCGGTTTAGGGCGCGCTGTTTTTCTTTAGTATCGTCAAGATTTATTGCCCGTCTAGCCTCGTTTATCGCCTTAAAATACTCCCGCTCTAGCCGCGTTATAACCTCGTGCTGCTCGGCCTCGGCTCGCTCTTTTTGCTCTTTTAAATTTTCGATGAGAGAGTCTAGCTTTTGCTCTTTTTTTTCGGCGCTTTCGAGTTTTTCTTTGAGCTGCACTTCTAAATTTAACGTCTTTGTGATGATTTCGTTTAGATTTTCTTTGTCCTCGCCGTAGATTTTCTTCGCCTGCGCGACCAAATTTGCCGCGATGCCGTATCTAGCCGCAGTCTCAAAGGCGTATGATTTGCCGATCGTGCCCTTTAAAAACTCAAATTTAGGCCGCGAGTTTTCCTCGTCGTATAGCGCGGCGACCAGCTCGACGTCCGGGTTTTTAGCTAACAACATAGCAAGGCGCTTGTGGTGGGTAGTGATGATCATCTTGATATCCTGACTCATCAGCCGCTCGATCATCACGCCATACAGGCTCGCCGCCTCCTCAAAGTCCGTTCCGAGCTCAATCTCATCGACTCCGATGAGCAGATTTTTCTTCGTAAAAAGCTTGGAAAAATGCACCATTCTCCCGGCAAAGGTCGAGATGTCGTTTTTCACGTTTTGCGGATCCTCGATGATGGCGTCAAATTCCTTGAAATTTCCGATCTGCGATTTTTGCGCGTTTATGCGCATCGGCAACAGATATTTAGCTAGAAAGGCTGCGGCTATCAGCGATTTTAGCAGCATTGATTT
Source organism: uncultured Campylobacter sp. (assembly GCA_963516335.1). Lineage (GTDB taxonomy): Bacteria > Campylobacterota > Campylobacteria > Campylobacterales > Campylobacteraceae > Campylobacter_A. Next base: position 8,453 of record CAUQCZ010000009.1, read on the forward strand.
ACCGCCCGCGTTCACGCCCGTGATTAGCAGTACCTTTTTGCTAAAGTCTATGCTGATGCTTTTTGGATTTTTTAGCGCGGGGTGGGCGAAATTTGCCAGCTTTAAATTTGACCCGCCGATTGGTAGCACGAACTCCAGATCCGCGCTTTTAGCCGTAAAAACCCGCGCGCAGTAGGCGTCAAATACGTCAAACGCTCCGTTTATAAATTTTAAAAACGGCAAGGTCTTGTGCATCGCGGAGCTAAAAATTTTACAGTGCTCATAGACGATCTGCTCCTTTTTATCCAGCAGCTCGCTTTGCTCTTTTTTGAGTTTTTGGATGTTTTCGGGTGCGACGTAGAAGTAGCCGCCCGAGCTTCTAGCTACGACCGTGCCCTTTAGCACGTGGTTAAACCCGCCTCGCACGAGCAGCGCCTCGACCGAGCTGATGTAGTGCACCTGCGTATCGACGAGATAGGGCGCGACACTCTTTGAGTAGATGAGGCGGCGCAGATCGGCGTCTATTTGAGCTCTTTTGGCGCTAAACGCGTCTTTTATACCGCCCAGACGCTCGTCTACTTCGTCTTTTAGCTCGCCGTTTTTGTCAAATGAATTTGCGAGCTTTAGCATCGGCTGCGGGATCTCGATTTTAGCGAGCCACTCGCCTAGTTTGCCTTCAAATTTGAGCATTTTTAGGTAGGTAAAGTAGCTAATTATCTTAGCAAATTCAAAAATCTCGCTCACGTGCAGCGTGGCTTGTTTGCTAAGGCGCATGAGCGCGTCGTCTAGATTTTGAGCCGGTGCGGGCGGGTCAAACTGCTTTTGCGAGAGTTCTAAAATTTTCTCGTAGTGCAACCTGCTGTCGCCCGCCATAAAAAGCGGCTTAGGGCGCGCTAAAAAGGAGTTAAACCTCTCCATATAGCCTTGCAAATCTAAAATTTTTATAAGCCGCTCAAAGCCCTCCGCGTTTGTAAATTCTTTTTGCTCGCGGTGCGCCGCAGCGTCCGAAACATCGCCGTTTCTTTGCTCGCGCGAGACGTTATTTTCCAGCCCGTTTGCCTCCCAAGCGCCGCTTTTAGTCAAATTTTGATTATCTTTAAAATTACGCAATTATTCGCCTTTAAATTCGCAGCCATCAAGCGCGATCTTGACGCTGTTTAGCTCCTTTGCCGCGCGTTTTGCGACGAAGGAGGACGTACCGAACTCGTAGTTAAATTTAGTATTATTTACGTCAAAATTTCCGCATTTTAGGTTTTTGCCTTGGTTAAAAAGCGCGACTAGCTCCAGCCTCTGGCTTTGCTCGCTTTGCAGGGCGCTCTCGTAAAAATATAGCGCCGCCGCGATAAAAATCGCCGAAAAAGTGATGATAAATTTCGCCTTTTTGCTCAGCTTCTCGTCGCTCACGCTAAATATCGCGATCGCGGCAAGCACGCCTAAGAGTACGATTATGACCCTCATGCGTCGCCTCTTAGCTGATAGGTGATGTCGCCCGCGCCAAATCCTATAACTAGCCCGTCATCAAGCAAATTTTTCACGCCAAACTCGTCCGTAAAGACGATGCTCTCGCCCTCGCGCGCGACTTTTTGCGTCATCACGGGATTGTAGCGCTTAAACTCCTCTTTTAAATTTATATCTATGGACGCCTCGCCCGCAGCGTAAACGGGTAGGATAACTAGCTCGTCTATGCCCTCAAAACACTCCTTAAAGGCCTGTAAATTTGCGCTCAGACGCGTAAATCTGTGCGGCTGAAAGATCGCTGTGATCTTGGTGATGCCTAGCAGTTTGGCGTACTCAAAGACCGATTGCAGCGTAGCCTTGATCTCGGTCGGATGGTGCGCGTAGTCGTCTATAAGTACGAATTTCCTGCTCGCGGTTAGGATATCGAAGCGCTTTTTGATACCTTTAAAATTTAGCAAATTTTGCCTGATTTGCGCCAGAGAGGTTTCGTTTAACGCCGCAAGTATAGCTAGCGACGCGTCCACGGCGATGTGCTCGCCCATGCCAAGCACTTCAAATTTGCCTAAATTTTTTAAATTAAACGCGGTATAGGGCACGAAATCGCGCACGATCATACTAAGCTCGGTGATATCCACGCTTGGATAAAGGCGCACGGCGTCGAGCTTTAGCGTACCCAAAAACTCGTCTTCGGCGTTTATCACGCGCACCTTGGCTCGCTCCAAAAAGCCTCGATACGCCGCGTGAAATTTCTCCAAATCATAGCCGTAGTGCTCCATATGCTCGGGCTCGGCGTTGGTCACGACGGCTAGATACGGGTTTGAGTTAAGAAAGCTGCTATCGCTCTCGTCGGCCTCGAAAATGACGTTGTCGCAGGGCTCGTATTTCATATTTGAGCCAAACTGCTTACTGATCGCGCCGATGATGACCGAGCCCTCCACGAGGCTAGAGAGCATCGCCGAGGTCGTGCTTTTGCCGTGCGCGCCCGCCACCGAAAACACGCGCTTGCCCTCAAGCACCATCGGCAGAGCCTCTTTGCGCGATAGGCACTTTAGTCCTTTGCTTTGCGCTTCGACGAGCTCGACGTTGTCGGGTTTTATCGCGGCCGAGTAGATGACGAAGTCCTGATCCTTGATCGCGGCCTTGCTGTGCGGCGTGATGACGTCGATGCCCTGCGCGGCCAGCTCGCGCGTGGTCGGGCTTTCTTTGATGTCGCTACCGCTGATGATGAAGCCTTTTTCGTGCAAAAACCGCGCGATCGCCGAGATGCCGATACCGCCGATACCGATAAAATGGACCTTTTTACGCTTCTTTGCGCACTTTATTTCATCCACGCTATCTGCTTGCGCGTTTAAATTTGACTGCACTAAATTTTCGCGACCCGAATTTGATGCCCCGCCCGCTTCTACCGTGCGATGAAGCCCGCTTGCTTGGTTTAAATTTCCTTGTTTTAAATTTTCCACTTGTTTTCCTTATCGGTTCCTAAAATACCAAATCCCGCGCCCCAAGTCTGCGGCTTTAGGCTTATTTTACTCGCAAACGGCATATCTTTTAGCGCCTTGATGCTTGCCGTTACGCTTAAAGTTCGCGTGATTTTTCTTTAAATTTATTAGCCCGATTTTAGCGAAAATGAAATATCAAGACGCTGAAAAGGCGAAATTTACGCGAGTTAGTCGTTTAAAATCGGCAAGGCACTAACCGCCCGAATTCGGCGCAAAGGGTTTGCGTTAAATTTAGCTCCAAATTTAGCCGCTTTCTAGCAAGCCGGGTTCGCCAAAATCAGAAAAAGCGCTTAGCTAAAACGGGCCCTTTTAGGCATTTGACCTCGTCAGCTCAAAGCTAAGATCGATCAGATCCTCTACCTGCTCGGGCGCGATTTTGGAGCTTAAATTTACGCTGATCCAGTGCTTTTTATTCATATGATAGGCGGGCAAAATTTGATCGCCGTCGCGCAAAATCGCCGCCAGATCAGGCTTGCATTTTAGATTTAGTATCTCTAGCTCCTCACCGCTTTTAAGCCCCAGCTTGCCGCCGTCCACGCGCATAAAAACGGCAAACCATTTTTGGTTTTTTGCGTGGCGAAACACGGCAAATTCGGGGTGCTTGTCAAATAGCCGCTCGCCCTGCGCGCCGAATTTCTCCTTTATGTAGCTAAAAACTCGCTTGCGTGCGGGCATCATCCGCATCCTTTGCAAAAGCAGGCGTCCAGATGATCGTCCACTACGCCCGCGCTTTGCAAAAATGCATAGACGCTCGTGGGCCCCAGAAATTTAAACCCGCGCTTTTTCATCTCTTTTGCGATAAACTCTGCAAGCGGCGTGGTAGCGGGGACTTGTTTTATGTTTTCATAGTGATTTATGATGGGCTTGCCGTCAAATTTGGGATCAAATTTAGGCAAAAGATAGCCCCAAAGATAGTCGTAAAAGCTGCCAAACTCGCCCACCACGGCGAGAAATGCGCGGGCGTTTGCGGCAAGCGAGTTTAGCTTTAGGCGGTTTCTGATGAGCGCTGGATTTTGCATAAATTTCGCCGTCTGCTCCTCGCCGTAGAGCGAAATTTTGCGCGCGTCAAACCCGTCAAACGCCGCTCGCATCGCCTCGCGCTTAAGCAGCACGGCATGCCACGATATGCCCGCTTGAAAGCCCTCCAAAATTATAAGCTCGAAAAATTTCGCATCGTCTTTTATGAGTTTGCCCCACTCCTCATCGTGATATACGCGCTCCAGCTCGCTTTTCTCCGCCCAGTCGCAGCGGATTTTGGTTTTTTGAGCGTCTTTCAAATTTAAGCCTTTAGATAAATTTTAGAAATTGTAGCGAAATTTGGGTTAAGCAAAGGCTTTTGGCGATTAAATTTACTCCGCTTCGGCTCTTGGAAATTTGACGCTAATCCACGCAAAAAGCAGCGCGCTTGCAGTAAATAAACCAAAAAGCATGTTTGCAAGAGGCATAAATTTAACGGCGGGAGCGATGAGCGTCGGGGCTAAAACCTCCAGCATGCCGTAGAGAAAATTTGCGGCGATATCAATGCTAAGCATCCACGCATAAACCCTAAAAAGCACGCAATCAAGCGCGTTTGCGAGCTTGAAATTTATAACGACCCAAGCGATCGACGCGGCAAATACGCTAAGCGGGATGATGACGTTAGTGATCAAACCGAGTAAATCTTTATCAAATACATAAAGAGCGACGGAGCATAAAATCGCGGCTAAAAAGCCGTTATAAGCGTACTTAAAAATCCTAAAAACGTTTTGTCCGAATGCCTCCTCGATGCGAACTAGCGCATAGTGAAAAAACATCAGCGCAAGTAGTAGCGAGAGCAAACGCACGATCCAGACGGCCTCGCCTGCGAGATATGCCGCGCTCATAGCCACCGCGCAGACTGCGCCCATGATGCCTTGCAACTTTGCTTTACTCAGATTTTTATCCAACTTCGCCCTTTTTTCGGATATAAATTTTAGCCCTAAGTATATACAAATCTATTTTAAATTGATATTAAATCTACGGGGCAAAATTCGAGTTTGGGCCGGATTTAGGATTTGAGCTTAAATTTAATCTGAAATTTAGCGACGTCGCATGCAAAACCCTCTAGCCCCCAAATCGCCGCCCCAGCTAAAACTGCCGCGGCTAGTAACCGCTAGATAAAGCGCGAATTTAGCCCGAGATAGAACGCATATATCGTCTTGGGGCAAAGTTTTCGGATTAAATTTGCTAGAAACGCAAAAAGCTCCCGTTTCATCTAGTTTTCTCCGTGCAGCGCTTTTTGTAGAGATGGTAACCGTTTCGTAGCAAGCAAGGCGAGGTTAAAAAAAAGGGGGGGCGACGCGGTCTTGCTCGCGTAAAAGTGTCATTTTTTGGTAGAGTAAATCTTATAAATTTGACTTCAAATTTATAAGTACCGCAAGCCGAATTTTCAAATTTAACTTTAAATTCGACCTGCGATTAAAATAAAATTTGCAAGTATTTCGAGGCGATTTTTGGGGTTGCGCGGCTAAAATTTTGCGCAGGCTAGACTTCTGCTTGCAGTTGCGAGCAACGCGAAGCAAAAATTAGTCTGCCAAGCAAAATTTTAGCAAGCTCCGCAAAAAGCGTCCGAAAGACGCCACAAATTTAGCCTATATTCTCTCCCGCAATCATGCCGAATGTGAGGCAGTCAG
>CAUQCZ010000010.1:0-13993 GCA_963516335.1 uncultured Campylobacter sp.
CTCGGTAATTTTACTTCCGATCCTTGCTCCAAATATCATCGCAAACTTGGCTAAGCTAGCTAACTCAAACGCAAGCTTGCCCAAATTCTGCTAAGCCGCGTGATTTTATCCGACTTGATTCCTTTGCGTCAAAGCTAACAGTTACTGAGCGCTTATCATGCCTGCTCTGTAACGCGGCCAAAGCCAAAAATGGCTACAGCTTCTTGCAAGCAGCCTATCAAATTTGCCCTAAACGCACCGTATCGCCGCATCAAAAATACGCGCCAGGCCATTTTGGACTGTTTATGCGCTCTTAAAATATTGCGGTGATTGCGGCAATCTTTAATTTTTATGAGTAACACGCAAAATTTAGGCGAAGTAGTACGGTTTTTACAGCGCTTTTGCTCTATAACGGTTTAGCTTTGCCGTCTTTACGGCAAACCTTTTTGTAAAATATATTTAAAATTCATTGGTCTTAGCTTTTATGTTTGCTCGTTTATAAGTGAGATTTGCCAGTATCAAGTCGCCTGCCCTAAAGCCTTCCTATGACCTACACCGTATCTTTAGAGTAAATGAAGCGATAATGAGGACGGATTTTAAAAGGCTAAATTTTAAATTTATGAGTTTAGATGTCTTTCTTACGGCGAATAATTTAAGATTTTCTAAATTTGCTTTGAGATTTGCCGTGGATTATACGTATATTTATTGCGCCATATTTTGCTTTTACTCAAGCTTAGTAAACGGATGATTTTTAAATTTACCGCTAACGGCAAGTAATTTTTAAATTTAGCAACGAAATTTTATTTATCTAATGCCGCTTCACATACGGATTTTGCGCCGTAAATATCGCAAACTAACGGGCAATGCGGCATGTCGCCGCCAAAATAGGTTCTAAAACTTCATTTGCCGCTAAGCACGTTTTACATGCCCGCACTCTTTGCGCCGGTTTCGTCATGGATACAAACGCCAAAAACTGCATCCCGGATTTTAACGAAAAACAAGTAAGCCTAAATCTTACTTTTTGCTAAGCAGATCTTTTAAGCTCTCCTGCACGTCTTTGCCGCGCAGCATTGCCGCGACCTCGTTTACTATCGGCGTATAGATGCCCTTGCTAGCGGCAATCTTTTCTATCGCGTAGGAGGTGTCTACGCCCTCTGCGACCTCGCCTAGATCGTTTAGGATTTTGTTAAGGCTCTCGTTTTTAGCAAGCCCCAAGCCCACGCGGTAGTTGCGCGAGAGTACAGATGAAGCCGTGAGAAAGAGATCGCCCGCCCCGCTAAGCCCCAAAAAGGTCTGCTGCTGCGCGCCGAAATACTCGCCAAATCTCGCCATCTCGACGAGCCCGCGCGAGATGAGGCTAGCTCTAGCGCTGTTGCCAAGCCCGAGCCCGTCGCAGATACCGCCGGCGATAGCGATGACGTTTTTATAGGCACCCGCAATCTCCGCCCCGATAACGTCGCTACTGGCGTATGCTTTGATATTTCGCGGAAAAAGCGCTGAAATCTCGTGCGCAAGGGCTTCGTTTTTAGAATTTACCACTAGCGCGCACGGAAGGTCGTTTTGTATCTCCTTAGCAAAGCTCGGCCCCGATAAAAAGGCCAAATTTGCCGCATCTACGTGCTGTTCGTAAATCTCGTCTAAAAAACGAAGGCTTGAAGTCTCGATGCCTTTTGAGGCGACTAAAATTTTCTGCCCGAAGTTTTTAAAATGCTCTTTTAGCCAGCCGCTAACGGACTGAGAAGGTATGGCGACGACTAGCAGATCGCGCTTTAGCGCCTCCTCTAGGCCGACAAAATTCGCGCCCTCAAGCTGTCTGCGCGAGCTGATGACGCAGTCATTTTTTTGCGAAAGTGCATGAAAAAGCGCGCTACCCCACTTCCCTGCTCCGATGATGGCTATTTTCATTTTTTCTCTTTTTTGTGATTTACGTTTATTTTAGCTAAATTTGATCGGCTTACTTCGCTTTTAGCGAAATTTATCGCTAACTTTTTGTAAAATTTGATCCCATGCTCGCCGAAAAAGTTTTAAATTTATCGCTACCGACGTCAAGAAAGTCAAAATTTAAAACTATCGCAAAGCAAATTTAACTACTGAAACGCTAAATTTACTCTATTTATTCACACCGCTAGCAGTCTTGCAAAGCTCGTTAAATTTAAACTCGGTTTAAAAGTTCAAATTTCGCCGATGCCGACTTTATGCAAAATAAAACACGCTTAACTTTTCTAATTTATCGGTTTGGACGGCTTTGCGGCGCCGTATTTGATGATTTAAAACCGCGCGAGGATAAATTCGAGAAATAAATTTGATCCGTTTTTTGTCAAATTTAACCTTTCTGGCTCCTGCAAAATCTATAAATTTAACCAAAAATAAGCAAAATTTAATTCTGAAAGCTTGCTAAGTCAAATTTGTCGCAAAATGGTCACGTCGGAAAAAACAAAATTTAAGCGCCGAAACGACAAAATAGAACAAATTTACCCCAGTTTAGCCTTTAAAAGCTCATTTACTTTTGCAGGATTAAACGCGCCTTTACCCTCTTTCATCGTTTGTCCGACGAAAAATCCAAAAAGCTTGTCCTTGCCGCTTTTATACTCTGCGACCTTGTCAGCATTCGCGCTTAAAATTTGATCTATTATCGCTATGATGGCCGAGTCGTCGCTGACCTGCTTTAATCCTAATTTTTCGATGACGCCGTCTACGCTACCCTCGTTTTCCATGAGGTAGTCAAGCACTTCTTTTGCCGCCTTGGCGCTTATCGTGCCGTCTTCGATGCGGCGCAAAAGCTCTATCATCTTAGCCGAATTTACGGGTGAAGTCTCGATCGTAGCGCCGTTTTTTAGACGACCCAAAAGCTCGACGATGAGCCATGTTACGGCAAGCTTAGGAGAGATATTAGCAGCGATTAGCTCTTCAAAATACCTCGCCGTCTCCACGCTACTAGTTAAAACTACGGCATCGTCTTCTTTTATGCCCAGCTCGCGCTCGTATCTAGCGACCTTTTGCTCGGCAAGCTCGGGGATCTTGATCGCTTCGTTGTACATCTCCTCGGGGATCTCGACTGGTAGTAGATCTGGATCAGGAAAGTATCTATACTCGGCGCTGTCTTCTTTGCCTCGCATCGAGCGCGTGACCAAATTTACGGTATCAAAAAGGCGCGTTTCTTGATAAACTTCCTCATCGTATTTGCCGTCTTCCCACGCCGCGCTTTGACGCTCGACTTCGTAATCGATCGCTTTTTGGATAAATCTAAACGAGTTTAAATTTTTAATCTCGACGCGCGTATAAAGCTTGCTGTCGCCTTTTGGACGGATACTGACGTTGGCGTCGCAACGAAAGCTTCCCTCTTGCATATTAGCGTCGCTGATGTTTAAAAATCGCAAAATCGAGTGTAGTTTTTTTAGGTACGCGACCGCCTCGTCGGAGCTGCGCAGATCAGGCTCGCTCACGATCTCAAGCAGAGGCGTGCCGGCGCGGTTTAGATCGACTAGACTCTGTCCGCTCTCGTGGATATTTTTGCCCGCATCTTCTTCAAGGTGCGCACGTGTAATGCCGATGCGCTTTTTCTCGCCGTTTACGTCGATAAAAAGCTCGCCTTTTTCTATTATCGGTATCTCAAACTGCGAAATTTGATAAGCTTTTGGAAGGTCCGGATAAAAGTAGTTTTTACGGTTAAAAACAGAGCGTTTATTTATAGTAGCATTTACCGCCGCGCCAAAGCTTATCGCCTTTCTCACGGCTTCTTTGTTTAGTACCGGCAAAGCACCCGGTAGCGCCAGGCAGGTCGGACAAACGTGGGTATTTGCCTCATCGCCGAAGCTCGTGGAGCAAGAGCAGAAAATTTTGGTTTTTGTATTAAGCTGAGTATGAACCTCTAGCCCGATAACGACTTCAAACATAATTTGCCTTTTATTTAAAATTTAGGGCTTATTTTAGCAGGATTTTTATTTAAGTTAGATAAAAAGAAAGGGTTGCGCCCGCCGATTTTTAGCGTATTTTAGCTAGCGGACGCATAAATTTAAATTTTAGTGTTCCTCGTGGCTGATCAAAATTGCGCCGGCAAGGTACACGTAAGTAAGAATCATAAAGATAAATGTCTGCAAGCACGCCATAAAGGTAAGCAAAACAAACGCAGGAAGCGGAGCTGCCCAAGGCGCTAGCGCAAGCACGACCAAAAGAAACAAATCATCGCCCTTGATGTTGCCAAAAAGCCTGAAAGAAAGCGATACTATGCGAGATAGATGCGAAACGACCTCGACGATAAACATTATCGGAGCTAGCCATTTGTTCGGTCCCATAAAGTGCGCAAAATACTTAATGATGCCGTTTTGTCTAATACCCTCAAAGTTGTAAAATATAAAAACAACGAGCGCCAAAGTAAGGGTCAAATTTAGGCTCGAAGTCGGAGCCTCAAATCCAGGTATTATGCCTATTATATTGCTTACGAATACGATCAAACCGATAGTGGCGACTAGCGGCAGATATTTTCTAGACAGCGCTTCGCTACCTAGCACGTCCTTGCCCATAGATACCACGCCCTCCAGATATGCCTCAAGCAAATTTTGAGAGCCGCGAGGCACTAGCTGCATATTTTTTGTAGCAAGTTTAGCAAAAAGCACTACGATAAGAGCGACAATAGCAAGATGTCCCGCATAATTTACCGCATGAATAACATGGTCGTTAGTCGTAAAAAAAGAAGCGATCCAACCCGTAAATAAAAACAAATTTTCTTGCATAGATTAACCTTGAATTTATAAATTTTAGACGCAATTTTATCCAAATAAACGTTAAAAGTTTTTTAAGATTACCTCAAATTTCGCCCGAATTTTAGCTTTTTTGTCAAATTTAGCTCAAATTTCTACGTCGTTTTTTAAAATCAGCGTTCACGCGAAAAACCTATCGTAAACGAGCTTTAATATCGTCGCGCCCACGACGGCTAGAAACACAATTCTAACAAATTTAACGTCCTTTTTCATGACCATATTTGAACCGAAATACGCGCCCAAAACCTGTCCCGCTCCCATCAAAAGCCCGACCGCCCAAAGTATCTGTCCGCCTGCGATAAAGACGGCAAGAGAGACGATGTTGCTGGTAAAATTTAGGATTTTCGTATGCGCGACGGCTTTTTTCATGTTTAGCCCGATGAGCGCAACCATCGCAAATGTCCAAAAACTACCCGCTCCAGGCCCGAAAAATCCGTCGTAAAAGCCCAAAATAAGCCCGAATATCACGTAAAAAGCTCGCGCGTTCATGCGAGCGGCCCTATCCTCGTCGCCGACCTTTGGCATCAAAAGCGTATAGATGAAAATCGCTATCAAACAAAACGGGATAATAACGCGCAAAAACTCGGCGCTCAAAAACAGTATAAGCACCGTGCCGACGCACGCGCCGATAAAGGTAAAAACGATGCCGATAAACACTTCGCGGAAATTTATCATACCTTTTCGGGCGAAATTTAGCGCCGCGGTGAAGCTACCGAAAGTACCTTGAAGTTTGTTTGTAGCTAGCGCCACGTGAGGCGGCACGCCCATCGCCATAATGGTCGGCAGCGCGATCAGTCCGCCCCCGCCCGCGATCGCATCTACAAAACCCGCCGCAAAGGCCGCCGCGAAAAATATCAAATACGCCGTAACACCAAAATCAAAGTCCATTTTCGCCCCTTTAAAGAGCAAAATCATACTACGAAAAATTTAAAAAATTTATAAAATTCGGTCTTTTGTTTTACTACGGTTAAAATTTAATAAAGCGGCGAGTAAATTTTGCCGAGCTGGGTTAAATTTAGCGGTTTAGGTTGCGGCGCATTTTGTAAATTTTGCGGACGCGCTCTGCGATTTTTTGAAGTTTTAGACAAATTTTGCAAATTTGAGTTCTATTTAACGGCGCCAAATTTGATATAGTTTTTAAAATTTAGTTTGCGAAGCCGCGCGGACAAAATTTGATATTTTAGAAAATTGATTGAGATTTGCTTTTTTCGAGATGCGGGTTTAAAAATATACGAGACGCCAAATTTAAAGCCGCGTTAAATTTGACCGAGTTAAGAAAAAAGAAGTTCGCCGACCGCCGAGCGCGGCAAATCGGCGAATGCGGGATTATTTTATAACGCCGCAAACCATTCTAGCGCCGCCGCCGCCAAGAGGCTTTGGATGGTCGCTGTGGTTATCGCCGCCGACGTGGATCATTAGCGAGTGGCCTTTTAGCTCATCTAAGCTCTTGATTTTCGGAGCTAGGACCGGATAAACCGCGTTACCCTCGGCATCGACGAAAAGCGCAGGCAAATCGCCCTTGTGGCCGTTGTCGTCCCATGCAAACGAGTGTTTTTTGGCGTCGCTTGGATCCCAGTGGCCGCCCGCTTTCATGCCTAGACCTTTTTCATTCGCGCCGCAGTCGGCATTTTGATGCACGTGAAATCCGTGCGCGCCGCCCTCAAGGCCTTTAAGATTCGGAAATAGCGCCACGCCGTAGTTGGTCTCGACCGCTACTACCTCGCCAACGACCGTGTTGCCCTTTTCGCTTAGTTGCTCCATGGTGACTACTAGGTGCTTGCCCGCCTTTGGATCAAAGGCTTTTTCTTCGTGCGCAAGAGCGCTAGTAGCGAGTAGGCAGCCTAGAGCCGCGCTAGCTAAAACGATTTTTTTCATTTTTTCTCCTTAAAATGTAATTGCAAGGTAACTATAGCCTAAATTTAATAAATTTGCGCTTTAAATTTAGACGATTTTAGGATACCGCTAAAGTTAAAATTTGCCACCGATTTGGGGCTTGATTTATCGCCGTAAAAACCTAAAACCGCATAAGCCCGATTTATCGCGACGATACAAAAACTTGCTGCCCGCACCAGGTCTTACGCAAGCAAATTTAGCGATTTTGTCTGCGATAGTCGCTAAACACTAATAAAACAAATAGCCAAAAATCAAAAGCGCGAAATTTATTTTATCCGGTCTAAAATTTGCGCCAGTTCGCCGCTTTGTCCAATGCGATAAAGCGCAAAGTCGTATTTGATCGGGTCGGCGGGGTCAAATTCGCAAAGCTTGTCCGTTAGCTCGCGCACAGCCTTAAAATCATAGCTTTTGCGAGAGATTAAGCCTAAATTTAGCGAAACTCGGTGCGTATGCACGTCAAGAGGCATAAGGAGCTTGCTTTTTGGCAGGCTTTTAAAGAGTCCAAGGTCGATGTCGCTATCGCGCACCATCCAGCGAAGGAACATATTGTAGCGTTTATACGGGCTTTGCGGCGCTTTTTCGTACGGCTTGCCGAAGAAAAACTCATATCCCTCTGAGCGGTAAGGGTTTAGCGAGTAAATAAATTTGATTAGTTCGTTTATACCGTCTATCATCGAGCCGCTTTTTTCAAAACCCGATCTCACCGTGCTTTCGATATCGCCGTGTTTTTTTAGGCGCGAAACGGTGATAAAAATCTGCCGCACGTCCTCACAGCTTTGAAAGCGGTATTTGTGCCGCGTCAAATTTAAGGCGATTTGCTCCTCGCTTTTATCTAGCAGCGAAAAGTCGAGCGAATTTAGGAAATTTACGATTAGTTTTGCGTTGCCATAGGCAAAAAGCGCGCAGATAAGCGAGATCTCAGGCGTTTTAAATTTGCTAGCGACTTGGAGCGGATCGGCTGCGGCAAACAGGTCTGTGTGAGTATTTTTAGAGATTACGTTTTGATCTAGGAGAGTTTTTAAGTCCATTTTTAGCCTTTTTGGCCGAGATTTTAAACCAAAAAGGCTAAAAGAAATTTAAATTTATTGCTTTAGCGTGAGCAAGGTATCGAGCATCTTTTCTACGGTCGTGATGATTTTAGCCGCCGCACCGTAACTGCTTTGAAAGCGTATGAGGTTTGTCAGCTCCTCGTTTAAATTTACGCCGCTAACCGACTGGTACTCAGACATAGCAACTTTATGGATGGCGGTATTTGCGTCGTTTAGATCGTTATTTGCCTGAGTCTGGCTGGCTAAATCGGTGGTGATATAACGGTAGTATCCCTCGACGCTCTCTTCTTTATCCGCATGCTTGTCGGAGTAAAATATTATTTTTTTATACTGCATTTGCACCATATCGTTTGCGACTTCGTTGTTGCCAGGGGTCGGATTTGAGTAGGCTTTTAGCTTGTGCGGATTTTCGGTTAGCTCGCTTTTTACGCTCATATTTTTTGCGTTTCCGCCCTCAAAGACCCTATTTATCCCGATAATACCCGGGAAATTCGTACCGCGATCTACAAAAGCGACGCTGTATTCGCCGGCATTTCTTTTAGCTGTTACGCCAAACGTACCTTTGCCCGTTGCCGCATCGTATTGGTAGTTTGCCTGAAAATAATCATCCACGTCGTTTAGCGAGTTATTGTCGCCGTTATCGTCGGTGTCGGAGTTAAAGTCCCTCACGATAGAGTTGCCCCGCGCGTTGTCGTTCATAGACGTAGTTGCGTTTATGTTTATCGTCTTGCGTGCGACCTCTTGGCCTTGGTTATTGTAAACTACGACGTCAAAGCTACCGTGTTTGATATCGTTATTAAAATTCATCAGCGTCCTAGAGTTACTTAAGCCGTCTAATTCGTCCGTCACGGCGTTTTCTACGGCTGATTTGGCGTAGATGTTATTTGTCTCGTTGATGATGCCTTTGGCAAACGTATTTAGGTTGTCTATATATTTTTGTATGGTTCCGTCTTGAAACTCTCCGCTATCGTCCACTCTGCGCCCGCGTAGATCCAGTGCGGCGCCTAGTTTGCCCCCCGAGATTCGTCCGTTTAAATCGACCTTTTTACCGTCGTCCCTCTCGAAAAATACGCCTTTAAAATCGCTCTTATCGCTTATCCTATCGACTGTTAGCGGATGATACGTCGTGCCGTCTACGATGTTAAATCCGGATATATTTATCTGATGCTTCGTACCCATATCAGTTACGGTCGGATCGACATTACTGCTTTGTAGTTGCCCTTTAAATACGCTGATACCTACGAGCTTTGACATCGCAAGCTCGAGCTGATCGCGTTTATCTCGCAGGTCGTTTGCTCTAGTGCTGCCGACTGATTCGACGCGGACGATCTCTTTATTTATCTGCGCGATTTGCTTGGCGTATTTGTTGATTTCGTTTACGGAAACTTCCACCTGCGAGTCCACGTCTTTTTGGATCTTGGTTAGCATATCGTGGGCTTTATTTATGCTATTTGATAGCGTTGCTGCCGAATTTAGCAAATTTACCTTCTGCGAGCCTTCCGTCGGGTTTGATGCAAGGTTGTTCCACGCGTTAAAATAATTTTGCAAATCTCTGCCTATACCCACGCTTTGCAGATCCGGAAAGCGCTGCGAAATCTCTTCTAAAATTTGCTTTTTGTATTCGCTTGATTCTAAATTTATATTTGAAGTGCGAAGCCTAGCGAAAGTAAACTCGTCATGCACGCGCACGACCGTATCGACCTTAGTACCCGTGCCGATGTCGCCAGGCATATCGTGAAAGGGCTCTCTAGCAGACTGCACGACGCGCTGCCTCGTATAGTGTTCGCTATCGGCGTTTGTGATGTTGTGTCCAGTCGTAGTGATCTGCGTCTGCGCGGCATCTAGGCCGCTCATTCCGATATGTAAAGACGAAAAAATATTAGCCATTTTTAAACCCTCGTTTTAAATAAACTTTCAGGCGTCAAGCCCTCTTTGTCGTAGTTGCCTGGCTCGCTTTTAAACATATTTTTTAGCAAGCTATCGAAAAATTCTTTCACTCCGACGACGTATTTTGCGTATTCTTTATTTTTTGAGTAGAGCTCTTCAAGCTTTGAGCGCATAAGTGCGAGAGATGATTTTACCTCATCATCTAGGATTGAGCTTAAATTTGCCCCGCCGTTTTCCTTTGAGACTCTTAAAAGCTCTTTATCTAGCAGCGATTTTATAGATTCGAATTTTTTAACCAGCTCGTTTTTGCGTCTGACGCTATCATCGACCTTGCTGTGGTCGGCTAGTTTTATCTTTTCTATATCTTCCGTAGTTTGGGCGATGAGTTCGTCTAGCACGCCCATCGCCTCATCCAAATATCTTTTAAGCATTTTTGTCCTTTCTTTTTACGCAAGGACAAAAAATTTTATAAAAGCGTATCGGCAACGGCTTTTGCAGTCTTGGACATATCTAGTTTATATGTTCCGTTTGCGATCTGCTCGGCTATCTTTGCAACCTTGCTTTCTTCTTTGCCTTGTGTTTTTTCCATGTTTTCGCTCTTTTTTACGTCGTTTGAGCGAGTGATTTGCTGCGGGCTCATGCCCAGTTTAGCTCCCAAAGTTCCTATCATTTTCAAGCCTTTTTAGATTTGTTAAAAACTAAATCGGCAAATTTTGAAATTTCTTAAGCCCTTTCTTTCAAATAATTGAATAAAAGTTCGCTAAAGCCCAAATTTCCGCTCAGAGCCTTGCTCATCGTATCGTTATACATCGAGTGATATATCTCGTCTCCGGCGTCTTTGCCGAATAACGGATTTTCATCCTTTAGCGCGATATCTAGCACGCTTTTAACCAAAAACGCCTCAAAAGCATCGGTTTGCTCTTTTAAAAGCGCGTCTTGTTCGCTTTGAGGCTTATTAGCGCGCCTATTTTCGATAGAGCTCGTGGCAAATTTATTATAAGAGCTTAAAGCCGCCGAAGCATCTACGTTTAACATTATATTATCTCCAAATTTACGTGTATGGCGCCCACGCGCTTTAGATTTTCCATTATCGCGATGATGTCGCTAGGAGTCGCGCCCATCTTGCTTAATGCCCTTGCAACGCTAGCTACGGTAGTTTTTTCGCCGCTGATTTTTAGCATGTTAGTTAGCGGATCGACCGCTGCGCCGTCTTGCAAGTCGATTGTTTGCCCGTTTGCAGCCATATCGCCATATGAACTAGGCTCTATCTTTATCGTGATATCTCTGTGCGTGATAACGACTGGATCGACCGTGATATTTATACCGCTTACTATCGTGCCGGTGCGCTCGTCGATTACGATTTTATCTAGCGCTTTATAATCCACGTCCAAATTTAACACCTTAGCGATAAACTCAACCGCGTTTGAGCCTTCCGGTTTTGATACTTTGATGGTTCTAGAGTCGATAGCCGTCGCAGTTTCGCCGCCTAGATTTAAATTTACCGCTCTTTGGATATTTGAAGCGGTGTCGAAATTCGACTCTTTTAAGCTTAAAAATATCGCTTCTTGATTATAGATATCGTATGCTATCTCGCGTTCCACGATCGCGCCGCTTGGGATCGTACCCGCAGTTACGTGGTTGCCGTCCTTGCTTGCTCCGCCGCGAGACGCCGTCTTGCCGCCTATGGTTAGCGACCCCTGCGCTAAAGCGTAGATGTCGCCGTCCACGCCCTTAAGCGGAGTCATCAAAAGCGTTCCGCCCTGCAGGCTCTTTGCATCGCCGATAGATGATATCACGACATCAAGCTTATCGCCCTGCCTAGCAAACGGCGGCAGCTTTGCGATAACCATTACCGCGGCGGTGTTTTTTGACTTGATGTCGTCAGGCTTGATTTTTACGTTTACGCTTTGAAGCATATTTGAAAGAGACTGGATCGTAAACTCAGAGCTACTGCCGTCGCCAGAGCCGTTTAGACCGACGACCAGACCGTATCCGATCAGCTGATTTTCCCTCACGCCGACGACGTTTGCGATGTCTTTTATCTGCGCCGCAAAAGCCGATATAGCAAGGGTTAACAAGCATGCCGCTAGTTTCATTTTCGTCCTTAAATTTATATTTTCAAAGACGAAAAGCAATTAGCATTCCAAATTTGAAGCAAAATTTTTAAGAATAGTAGCTAAGCGAAGTATTTCCGAATTTTTTAGATTTTAAAAGGGTAAAGGCGCCGATGCTTTCAGCTAAATTTAGATGGCTGGCGTGCTCGAAAGCGATCAGATAAATTTTATCTTTTGGCAAATTTCTTGCTAAATTTACGCATTTTTCATAAACGTCCGCAAAGCCGTCCCTGATATCAAAAGGCGGATCAAGATACAAGATAACGGGCAAATTTTGCCTCGCGACGATAGCCGGCGTAGCGTCAAAAGTATCGCCGTTTATGATTTCTAACTCGTCTCCGATAAGCTTAGCGTTTTGTATCGCGATCTTGTAGGCGTTTTTGTCGATTTCTACCGCGTAGGCCTTTGTTGCGCCGTTACTTAGCGCCTCTGCTGCCATCAGCGCGCTACCGCCGAAAGCCTCGATAAAAACCTTACCCGCTAGCTCGTAGCGAAACGAATCAAAAAACGAGCCTTTGACGATGTTTTTTGTGCTTCTTGTGGTTTGAAGCGATGGCAAAAGCAGCTTTTTACCTTTAAATTTACCGCTTGAAATCTTAGCGTATAGATTTTTCAACGAGCTTTCCTTAGAACCGCGAGCAGTTCTTCTTTAAATTTATCTATCAAATTTGAAACCTCAAGCTCCAAATTTGAACCGTTTTGCGGTGCGGCTTTTTCTTTTACGGGCGCGGCCGTGCGAGAAGGCGCGACGGGCTCTGAAAACTGAATCGCCGAGTAAAATTCCTCAAGCGCGGAGATAAGGACTTCTTTGCTAAAAGGGATTTTTAGATGCGGCGAGTGCTCGGCGATCACGAAAACGGGCTTTTTTGCTTCTATCTTTTTATCCGCCACGATAAAATCGCAATCTTTTTTAGGCGAGATAAAATCTCTCAAAAATAACCTTAGCGACTCCCCCAACAAAATGCAGTCGCACTCAAGCGAAATTTTCACAAATTCTCCTTTCCGCCTTGATTTAGGCCGGATTTTAACAAATTTATGCGAAAATTTAAATTAAGAAAAAATTTGAGCGGCGGGGCTAAAAAAATTTGCAAATTTGACGATATAGAAGCTAGTAAACATTTAAAGGAGAAAATATGGAAATTTTCAAAGCGGCAAGTCAGCCGATGGCAAACGCGGTTACAAGCTCGCATGCGCAAAGCTCTACTCAAACTAGAGAGGTCGAGCAAACTCACATCCAGCATGACGCTACGCGTAATTTAACAGAGCAAAATAACGAAACGCTAAGCAAAGAAGTAAAAGAAGCCACCGAAAAACTAAATAAACAAATGGAAGATCTAGGCACCAGCATACGCTTTGGCTATAACGATAAAATAGGCGCTATGTACGTAAACGTAATGGAGATGAAAACGGGCGAAGTTATTCGCAAGATCCCGACCGAGCAGGCGATGAAGCTAAGCGAGTATTTCAAAGAAGCCGTCGGCGTATTATTTGACAAGGAGAGCTAAAATGGCACTAGGTAAAGTTTCTTCACTCGGCTTTGGAAGCCAAGTTCTAACTCAAGACGTTATAGATAAACTAAAAGCCGCCGACGAAGCGGGTCAGATAAAACCCGTAACCTCTAAAATCACGGCAAATGCGACGAAGCAAAAGGATCTAACCGCTCTAAAGACGCTCATCGGTACTTTTCGTTCATCGGTTTCAACCCTAGCAGACGATAGCTCGTATCAAAAAAGAACCACTACCGCAGACGGCAAAAGCGCGGAGGTAACCGCAAGCGCGGGCGTGGCGGTACAAGATATCGAAATAGACGTAAGGCAACTAGCCAAAAAAGACGTTTATCAAAGCACCAAATTTGCCACCTCAAGCTCATTTATCGGCAAAAACGGAACATTTGGCATAAAAGTCGGAGGCACGACGCATAAAATAGAAGTAAGAAGCTCTACTACGCTTGAAGAGCTAGCCGATAAGATAAACGAGGTCACAAACGGCGCCGTTTCGGCAAAAGCGATGAAAGTAGGCGGCGAAGATCCGTATCAGCTTATACTGCAATCAAAAGAAACGGGCGCGGAAAACAAGATCGAAATCACCGATGTAGATAGCGACGGATCTGCTCTAAGCGGCGCATCGGACGTCTTGCAAAAGCTCGGCTGGGACAGCGCAAATATCGCTAGTAATAAAATTTCGACCGCGCAAGATGCCGAGTTCGTCTACAACGGCATCACGATAAAACGAAGCGGCAACGAGGTAAAAGATTTAAATTTAGGAATGACGATAAAGCTAAAAGATACGGGCAAGACAACCTTTAGTATCAAAG
>CAUQCZ010000011.1:0-13848 GCA_963516335.1 uncultured Campylobacter sp.
TGCCACGCCGGTCGGGTGAAACTGTATCATCTCGGGGTCTTCAAACCCAAGTCCCGCTCGCACCGCAGCCGCTACGCCGTCGCCGGTGGCGATATAGGGCACCGAGGTTCTGTTGTAAAATATCCTCGTATACCCGCCCGTAGCCACCACGAGAGCCTTGCAAAGCACGGGAGTGATATCTCCGGTTTGTAGATTGCGTAGCACGACGCCTTCGCATTTGCCATCCTCTACGCCGATATCTAGCAACTCGTAGTCCATTAGAAATTTAACGTCGTTGCTAACAGCTTCATCAAAGCAAGCATGCATAACTATGTGACCGGTTTTATCCGCCGAATAGTTGCATCTGCGCTTTGAGGCGCCGCCCATCATCCTTTGCGCTACACCGCCCGGTACGTCACCTTTTTTAGCGTCTACGCCGCCGCTTGGATTTCTGGAAAATAGCGTGCCGATATAGTCCATCTCGGCTATCGCTTTGCCGGCTAGCTCGCAAAATTTGATCGCTGCATCCTGATCTACTAGATATGCGCCGCCTTTAACCGTGTCGTAGGCATGCAGCTTATACGAGTCGCCGTCAGAAAAATTCGTCACGCCGTTTATACCGCCCTCGGCCATACAGGTGGCGTTTCTTGAGGGCATCATTTTAGTAGCTACGATGACGCTAAGTTCCGGGGCGGCTTTTCTAGCGGCAACCGCTGCGCGCAGTCCGGCGCCGCCCGAGCCGATGATGAGAATATCGCAAGAAGGAAGCCCGTTAGCCTTACCGCTAAAAGCCTCTTTTTTAGAAGCTTTTTTGCTTGGCTTTTTGTCGTCGCAGCCGCTAAGCGTCAAAGCTCCGACGCCGATACAGGCTCCTTGCAAAAACCTTCTTCTGGATAAATTTTCGTTCATTTGGTATCCTTTGTTTAAACTCAAATTTCGCCGAAATTCTAGTTTATTATTACAAGCCTTTATCGCGCGGATAAAGACGCCTTAATCTTGTACCTTTCTGAGACGGAATTATAATACTTTTTTTTTAAAAAAATATTAATATTACACCGTTTATAAACTAAAAATTTAAAAATACTTTATCATCTAGGTATAAATTTTGAAATCAAATTTCAATCGCATACCAAATGCCCAATCGTGGATTATGCCGCGATTTTGATAATTTCGGCTAAAATTCGTAAATTTACATAAATGCGATTTTACCGATATTAAATCAGATAAATTTGCTCTTATTAGCGGCATAAATAGACTAAAAAGTCAAATTTAAAGCATTTGATAAATTTGCTTTTCGTATTTTGCGCGCTTTCATTTAAGCAAATAAAAGAAAATATCACGTAAATATCACAAAATCTACGTTTTTTAAATTTAAGCAGTTTTTTTATACAATCATTTAAATTTAAAACCGCGGAAAATAATATGAAATTTATCCCCAAAACATTACCTTTCGTAGAATTTATCGCGCTTATGGCGCTTCTAACCTCGCTTGGAGCGATGAGCACCGACGCGATGCTGCCTGCACTCATGCAAATGGGCCTGGATCTTGGCGTGACGCAGATAAACCAAACCCAGCTCGTCATCTCCTCGATGTTTGCGGGCTTTGCCGTCGGGCAGATATTTTACGGGCCGCTTAGCGACTTTATCGGGCGACGAAACTCCGTGCTGCTAGCACTTGCGATATTTACTGTAAGCTCCTTTATCTCGGTCGTTACGAGCGATTTTACCGCGCTTTTAGCGAGCAGGTTTTTCCAGGGGCTAGGCGCTGCGGGCCCTAGGATCATCGCGATGGCGCTTATCCGCGATCTTTACGAGGGACGCGCAATGGCTCGCGTGATGAGCTTTATCGCGGCCGTCTTCATCATCGTGCCCGCACTCGCTCCCATCATCGGCGGCTTTATTTTTAAAATTTATAGTTGGCGCAGCATATTTTTGATGCTTACTTTTATGGGGTTTGCGTGCCTAGCGTGGTTTGGACTGCGCCAGAGCGAGACTCTGCCGGCGCAAAATCGCAATAAATTTAGCCTAAATTTGATAAAAACCGAAGCCGCGCACGTCGTGAAAAACAGACGAACCGCAGGCTATACGATCGTTTTGGGGCTGATTTTTGGGATGTTTTTGAGCTATATCAGCACCGCTCAGCAGATTTTTGAAGTGAGTTACAAGCTAGGCGAGGAGTTTCCTATCTATTTTGCGATAAACGCCCTAGCTCTGGGCGCCGCGTCGATGATAAACGCAAAGCTCGTGATGATCTACGGCATGCGCTACCTCAGCATGCGCGCTATGGGGGCGTTTTGCGTTATCGCAGTCGCGTTTTTGCCCGTCGTCGTCGCGTATGACGGAGTGCCGCCGCTGTGGGCTTTTATGGCGTTTTGCATGAGTAGCTTTTTTTGCGTGAGCATACTTTTTGGCAACCTAAACGCGATGGCGATGGAGCCAATGGGCAAAATAGCGGGCATGGCGGCCGCGCTAATCGGCTCGGCTTCGACCTTTATCTCGCTTCCTATCGGCGTCGCGACCGGGCAGCTGTTTGATGGCACGCTACTGCCGATGGTTGCGAGCTTTGCGGTTATCGGTGCGGCGGCGTTTGCGCTGCTTTATAGGACTTCAAAGATTTCTGAAGAGTAAATTTGCGCAGGCCGGATTTGATCAAATTTGAGCGGTAAATTCGGCCGTCTTTTGGTTTATTTTAAAACCTTGCCGTGCGCAAAAGCCCTTATAGAGCGAATTTACGCTACTATTTCGCAAATTTAAAGGCAAAATATGAAACCAAAATACAACTTTTTTAAAAACTCCAAATTTGCATTCGAGGGGCTTGCCGCGATGCTAAAAAACGAGGCGGCGTTTCGCTTTGAGCTTTGCGTTATCCTCCCGCTTGCGCTAGTTTCGCTATTTTTACCCGTTTCTGCGGCGCAGCACGCCCTACTGGTCGCCGTTTTCGGGCTCGTTTTAGTCTGCGAGTGCCTAAATACCGCGATCGAAGCGGTAGTCGATCTTGTTTCGCCCAATTTTCATCCGCTAGCTAAAATCGCCAAAGACTGCGCTTCAGCCGCCGTTTGTCTTTCTATCGGCACGGCTGCGATAACTTGGGCGTGGGCTATTTTTTCGCTAATTTTTTAAGGGCCGGGCGAAATTTGACGGCAAAAACGGTAGCGATTTCGCGCTAGTCGGGTTTTAAATTTACGCCGAATTTAACCGCCTACTTTAAAAGCCGCCAAATCCCAAAAAATCCGTCGTTTGGCTAGCCGGGCGCGTAAAATTCGGCTAAATTTAACCGCAAAACCGCGTAAACGCGCCGCCGTTTGCAAACAGGCAAAAGGGCAAGCCGCATAAATTTAACCCGTGTTGCGCCAAAATCGCGCCGAATGACTAAAGCTTTAAGCTTTTTTTGGATAAAGTTTCACTCTTATTATCAGTTTAGGAAAACTATGAAGCTACGTATTTCTTGGTTTAAATTTACGCTTTTAAACGCCGTTTTTATCGCCGCGTTAAATTTCGGGCTGTTTAATTTTATTTATTCAAGGCTTAGCTTTGAAGCTCATCCGCTCACGGCGGTAAGTCTGCCGATTATCTATTTTTCGCTGCTTTGCGCGCTGTTTTCGCTCGTTTTTTTACCATATCTAGCTAAGCCCATTAGCATCGCGGCGATCGGGGTTACGTGCGCTAGCAGCTACTTCATGCAAAGCTACGGTATCATAATCGATAGCGAAATGATAAGAAACGTCGCGCAAACGGACGCGGGCGAGGTATTAAGCTTTTTAAATCCAAAACTCGTTTGCTATATGCTATTTTTAGGCGTTTTACCCTGCCTTTTGGTTGCGTTTACGAGGATCGAATACGGCGGCGCTAAGCGGCATATAAAGATCAAATTTATAACGTTTATAGGCTTTTTTACGCTCGCGGCGGGGCTATTTTTTTCGCAGACTAAGTCCATTATCCCGTTTTTTCGCGAAAATAGCTTCATCAGAGCCTACAACCTGCCGTTTTATCCGATTTATGCGGCGCAAAAATACGTAAAACTCGAGTTTTTTAAGCCCGAATTTAAACAAATCGGCCTAGACGCGGTTATGAAACCAAGCGACGAGCGGCGACTGATGGTGCTAATCGTCGGCGAAACGGCTCGCGCGAAAAACTATTCGCTAGGCGGATACGCTAAAAACGATACGAATTTTTACACTAAAAACGAGCCAAATTTAGTCTATTTTAGCGACGCTCGCTCGTGCGGGACGGCTACGGCGGTCTCGCTGCCCTGCTTGTTTTCAAAATCGACAAGGAGCGAATACAGCAGCAAAGAATTTAGCCAAAACGCGCTTGATATCTTAAAACGCGTCGGCGTCAAGGTCGTGTGGCTGGGCAACAACTCGGGCAAGTGCAAGGGCGTTTGCGACCGCTTGGATGCCGGCGACGTCGAGTACTTTGACGCGGGATACGATACGAATATGCTGCCCTCCTTCAAAAAACGCCTCGAAAATCTCGCACAAAACGAGATCATCGTCCTGCACCTGCAAGGCTCGCACGGCCCGGCATACTACGCCCGCTATCCGAGTGAATTTCGCAAATTTACCCCGACTTGCGACACGAGCGAGCTTAGCTCCTGCGAGAGCGAGAGCATCATAAACGCCTACGACAACACGCTACTTTTTACGGATTTTTTTGTTGGCGAGGTGATAAAAGCGGTCAAGGACGCGGGCGGCGATAAAAGCGCTGTTTGGTACTTCTCCGATCACGGCGAGAGCCTAGGCGAAAACGGCATCTACCTGCACGGTATGCCCTACGCCATCGCGCCCGAAACGCAAAAACACATCCCGATGATGGCGTATACGAACGATGAAGCGACGCTAGCTCGCCTGCGCGCGCAAAAAGACGACGCCGTCTCGCACGATAATGTTTTTAGTTCGTTGCTTGGGTTTTTTGGAGTAGAGACAAAAGAATACGATAAAAAACTAGACATATTTAATTAAGCAATTTTGGCAGCTTGTCTTTTTCCGCCATACGTCGTTAGTGGCTCAGTCGGCTTCAGTCACGTATTATATATACGCTCCCTCGCCTCGTTCGCCACTGCCTCGTCTGGCGAAAAAATACGGCGCCTTGACTTCTTATATTCAAATTTGAAGCTGAAATTTACAAATTTAACTGTAAATTTGGAAGTAAAGCAACAAGGCGAAGTATCGCGAGATGATTTTTCGAGTTTTGAAGCAAAATTGAGCGTGCGCTAGGCATATAGCCTGCGGAGCGAAAATTTTGCGTTCTGCTTGCAGTTGCGAGTGCAACGAAGCAAAAATCTCGGAAAAGCGCTCGCGAGACAAGCCGCAAATAGCAAAAGATCAATCTCTTTGCCAGACTATTTTCTTCCCAAACCCCAGCGCATTATGCGTAAATTTAACCCAACCCAGACTCAAACTATAAAGGCTCGGGTTCATCGCCAAAGCGTAAGGAAAGCGCGCGAAGTAAATTTTGCTTTGCTGTGCGGTTGCGGGGGCGGCTAGAGCGCGAAACTGCACGCCCTCTATCTTGCCGACTATTTTGGTATCTAGCGCAACCGTGCCGGCCACGCAGGGCTCTGCTAAAAACGCCTTCACGTGAGCGCTCTCCTCGCCGCCAGCTACGATAAAGGCCAAATTTCCCTCGTCAAAGGCGTAAAAGCAGCTTGCGCAGTATGGCTTGCCCTCGTCTAAAACCGCAAGGCTAAGCAAGTGCATCTTGCGGATAAATTTTAAAATTTTTTCATCCATTTCGTCCGCCTTAAGCGCTAAAAATTTGAGCCAAATTTGCCGACAGCCGGCTAAAATTTAGCGCCAAAAAGCAAGCCAAAATCAGCCAAAAAACAAAGATAAAAAGCTCGGTTCTGATAAATTTAGCCCCCGCTTTTTCGCGTTTAAATAAAGCCACCCCAAGCCCCGCCGCAAAGCCGCCGATAAAGCTAAAATAGTGTACCGCCGCGGGCTTAACGAAGCTTGGCAGTTTGCCAGCAAAAAATAGCGAAAATATCGTAAGCGAGATCAAATTTGCCAGTAAAAAATAAAACGCAACGACGGGAATTTGCGGGAAAAATCCGTGCAAAACAAAGCTCAAAACGGTCGCGCTAATGAGCAAAAATACGCGCGCGGCAAAACAGCACATTTTTATCCTTTTTTTTGAGTGATTTTAGCGCAAGGGGTATTAAGAAAAAAGAAATTTAGCCGATATAAAGCCAAAAGGACGGCAAAAATATGAAACTACAAAACTACCAAAGCGCGAGCCTAAACAGCTTTGATTTTAGCTTTAAAACCAGCGGCGGCGACGAGATAAATCTAAAAATGTACGACAACAAAACCATAGACTACGCTAGCACCAAAACAGCCGGCGCATCGGCATCCGCGCTCACTCTCACGCACGAGTACGGATATAGTTTCTCGTATAAAGGCGACGGGCTAGACACTCGCGATAAAGAGGAGCTGGCAGCCGCTCTAGAAAAGATAGCGCCTAGCATCGATAAATTTATGAAAAACGTCAAAGAGGGCGAGGATTGGGTATCTTCGCGCGTGACAAATCTCGCAAACTCCCTTCGCAAAGAGCTTCCCGAGGTAAAAGACGCAAATCATAAAAATTTTATCGCGGACGGCACGCTAAAGCTTTTTGATAGGCTGATGGAGCAAAACAAAGCGGGTAGCAGGCTACTGCAAAACTCCAAAAAGCTCTTTGACGAGCTCATTTCTCAACTGGATAGCTTTAAATTTTACGTTTAGTTCGCGGTTTAAAATTTTCGCTATAATTCATAAATTTTAAAAATAGGAAAATTTATGAACGCGAATGAAAAAATCACCCAAATGCTAAATCTCCAGCAAAGCCTAAACGACGATACAAACGGCATCGGCTGGGAAAACGGCATAAACAAAAACGGCAAACTCATCAGCTGGAAACGCTGCATATATATGGAGTGCGCCGAGCTCATAGACAGCTTTGCCTGGAAACACTGGAAAAGCATAAACGCGCCGACGAATGAAGAAAATCTGCGCGTCGAAGTCGTGGATATCTGGCACTTTTTGATGAGTTTGATGCTCGAGCAGTATAAGCTAAATAACCTCGGCGATATCGCAAAGCTCTCAAGCGATATCTGCGCTAGCAGCGGCTTTGAGGCGTTTTGCCGCGAGCCGTTTAACGTCGCCGAAGAGAACATCTACGAGATCATAAACGACGTCGAAATGCTAATAAACAAGTGCTCAGGCTTTGAGTATTCGCTCTTTGACCTGCTTAAAATTTACTTCACGATGAGCCTAAAATGCGGCGTAAATCTCGGCTCGCTTTACGAGTGCTACGTCGGTAAAAACGTCCTAAATCGCTTCCGCCAAGACCACGGCTACAAAGAGGGTGCCTATAAAAAGGTCTGGAAGGGCAAGGAGGATAACGCCGTGATGAACGAGATTTTAGCTCGTGGGCTAAAAAGCGTGGACGAGATCTACGCCGCGCTCGAGGCCGAGTACAAGGCGGTAAAATAAAATTTGCGGCGCGGCTCGCTAAATTTGATAAATTTAGCCAAATCCTAGCCGCAAAGTTTTTGCAATTTAGCTTGACGCTCGGAGAGGCTAAATTTGGCAGTTTAAACGGCAATTGCGGACGGGTGTTTAAATTTGAGCGCGGTTTGGCTCCGCTAACTAAAGCGCCGCCCTTTAATCGGTAAAATTTGCGCTGCTTGCAAGCTCTAGCGCCGATAGCCCAAACTAGAGTAAAAGCGGGCCAAATTTAATAAATTTGGCTAAATTTGCGACCAAATTTAAATCGGTCAAATTTAGCCGCGAAATCTATGCTCGCATTAAATTTTATGTGCTGTTAAAAGCATTTGCTGTGTCACTTTTGCTGGCAAAAAATGCGCGCCAAATTTAAAAAAGCTGTCGCGCCCAAACGCCCTTTCGCCGTATGACGGCTACAAATTTAAACAAATGGAGATTCGTTGTTCGCTGATATTTTACGCCTTTCGCTAAAGGACCTTTTCACGCCCAAATTTATCGCGCTCTCTATCCTGCCGCTCGTTTTTTCCGCGCTTATTATCGCGGCTATTGCGATATTTGGCGGACGCGAACTATACGAGGCGCTAAACGCGGCCGTATCTGGAGAGACGGGCGCGCTGGCCGAGTATCCGCTTGCGGCTAAAATCCTTAGCCTAGGCATCTCAAAATGGCTCATCGGCGCGATATTTTACGCGGTCGGCGCCTATCTGGTCGTGATGCTTTCGATTTTTTGCGCGCTCGCGGTCGCCGGTTTTCTAACTCCAGTGATCGCGCGCGAGATAAACCGCAGGCACTACCGCGTGGAGGAGTCGCAGCTAGCAAACGTTAGCCTAGCGCGCCAAACGGCTCTTATGGGCAAAATTTTGCTCAAATTTATCCTGATCGCGCTTATTTGTTTGCCGGTTTTAACCGTGCCAGCGCTAAATTTCCTCGCCCTGCACCCGGCGTTTTTTTACCTGTATTATTCGCTGC
The DNA here is from genome assembly GCA_963516335.1 of uncultured Campylobacter sp. Taxonomy (GTDB): domain Bacteria; phylum Campylobacterota; class Campylobacteria; order Campylobacterales; family Campylobacteraceae; genus Campylobacter_A. The sequence continues at coordinate 8,436 of CAUQCZ010000011.1, forward strand.
TTTTCATCGACGTCGCGCCAAACGCCCTCTCGCGGCACAAATTCGAGCTTTATTTGCTGGACTACGGCGGATATAAATTTAAAGCCGCCGCGCTATGCTTTTACCTGCTATGTTTGGTGCCTATTTTCGGGCTTTTCTTGCAGGTTTTTTTCGTTATTTATTTTTCGCATTTTTTCTTTTTACGCGAGACTTCGCGCTTGACGTAAATCATTTTAAATCAGCGAAAAACTAAATAAAATACGCCCGAATTTTTTACGAAGGAAGTCAAATGAGAACCGAAAATATCGTAGTTTGCAACGTCTGCGGACAAAAAAGCACGGAAAACGAAAATGCCGTATTTATCCGCGCTCACAAAAACGGCGAAGAGGTCGATATCTGCACGGCGTGCATCCCTAGCGTCATCCACGGCTCTGGTCTAGTCGTCCGCAGCAACGACGAGGTCAAAGAAGACCTATAAATTTAAGCCCACTCGGGCTTAAATTCGACTATTTTCTCTAAGTATTCGCCTTTTAGAGTTTCGTAAAAGGAAATTTTAACCAAGCATAACCCCAAAGCAATAAAAAATATAAGACTAAAATTTAACTCATAAAAAGAGGAAATGAGTAAATTTGTGCGGTCGCTCAAGGCCAAGCATTGGTTTTAACTTTCGTTCGGGAGCGACGCGCCCAAAGTCGCCCGGCAAGAGCTTTCTAGTCTTTTCCTACAAGCTAGACAGCGCTGATGAAATGGCGGCATGGACAAAGCTATACGAGGATGTATCCCCGCCACGGCTAATGCGCCCATAGACTCTGTGGCGTCCAATCAAAAGCGACAAGCATCCTCGCGGACATAGGCGGCTTTAAACCGATGAGCCAAAGCGGGTTTTCTAATCGCGGCAACTCTAAATTTAACGGCGCAAATAAATCCAAAAGGCGGCGCTATATCCACCGCGATAAAGATCGTAATGCCGCAACTTGCAGAAAGCAAAACGAAAACTACGACGATAACGAAGCGCAAAGGTCTTTGATTTTTAGGAAAGACGTGAGTAAAGTCGCTGCTAGGCTCTTTTTTAAGGATAATTTGAAAAAGACGTTAAATTTAGCGCGCACGCAAAGAAACGAGCGTACAAAGCGGATAAAGCCAAGGAGGTATAGACGCGCAAAGATAAGCCGCAAAAACAAATGGTTACGCCGACTACCCGGCAAGCCGTAAATTTATCTAGGCCGCAGGCCGCGCTCATCTACACTCTAAATTCGTTATCGTTTGGGTATTTGTAAAATGCGGCGGATAGGGCATAGAAAGGCTAAAATTTCGCATTTGTCCAGGCGCGATGTTTTTAGCGACGCTAGCCGTGATCTCAGCGACGTTTGTGCGCTCGTCATGCGAAAACAGCGACCATCCGCTAGGCTTAAAAACCGCGCCGGCGATCGTATCTTTGCTTACCGGATTATTGACGACCTTGACGGTGAGGTCGCAGTTTGCGATGCTAAATTCGCCCGTATTTTTCAGCGAGCCCTTAAACACGACGGTCTCGTTTCTAAGCACCCTATGAGCGGCAAACTCGGTTAGAGCGGCTCTTTTAGTGTATTTATCCACGACCAACATAAAAAAATACCCCATTATCAATGTCGCGGCGATGTTTATCAAAAGATAAATTTTAAACAGTTTCGGGTCTTTTTCTCCTCGCGAAAGCAGCATAAAAAGTACCGATAGCAGCGCCAAAGCCGCGAGCGCGATAAAATGAAAGACGTTAAAATAACCTTGCATCAAAAACACTCCGAGCTTGCCGTGACGTTGTAGTCATTTACGCGAAAATCGTTTACGACGTGCGTGATCTCGCGCGTGGCATTTACGTCCAGCACGTCCTTTAGCACGATATTTTCCTTTAAAAACGGCTTTAGTTCATTGGCATAGCGGCGCAAGATATTGTCCGAGTTTTTATAAAAAATAAGTCCGATCTCACAGTAGCTAAAGGGCTTTTTTGAAAGATTTTTAAGGCGCATATCCACAAGAAGCGTATTTGAGTACTCAAGCTGCTTGGTAGAGACTATCTCCAGCTCTCGCGCCCTCAAATTTTGATCTAAAAATTTAGGCATAAAATGCGCTCCGTACCCAAGCGCCGCGATACTAACGACCGTGAGCGCAAAACCGGCGAAATAAGATTTTGAGGCGATGTAAATGCAAAGCGCAAGAACCGCCAAAAAGGTCAAAAACATCCAGATATAGCCCGCAAAATCCGCCCAGCTAAGGTGCGTTATGTAGAAATTTAAGCCTTGTTTCAGTTCGTTTATCATCTTGCCTCTTCATCTCGTTTGCTTATTGAGAGCTAAATTTAAAATCCGCCTGCATAAAGCGTGCCAAATTTGGCCGCGCTAATCTTTGCGCGAGTTTTTCTCCTCGATACCGCTAAGCCCAAACCTGCGCGCAAGCTCGGCTTTAACGCGCTCGGGGTGTATGCCGTGTGCGGCAAGTGCTATGAGCGAGTGAAAGCATAAATCCGCCGCCTCGTAAACTAGGCCGTCTAGGGCTTTTTTGAGCTCGTCTTTTTCGCCTTGCTCTTTTGTGCCCTGCGTTAAATTTCGCGAATTTAAATCCTGCTCGTCGCAGCTTAAAATTTGCGCCTCGCCCGCTTGCGTTTTTTTGAGATTTGAGCTTTCGCTCGTATGTTTTTCGGTTAAATTTTCAAATCTTCTCGCCGCGCTTGCGTCTTTGCATGCCATGATTAGCTCACCTGCCTCCTCGCCGATTTTTTTTAAGACGGCGTTTTCGCCCTTTTTAAACAGGCTCGCCACGTATGAAGTCTGCGGATCGGCGTTTAGTTTGCGCTCCAAGATCACGTGATAGATCTCGTCGATGATGCCGTAAGCGGGCTTTTTAGCTTGCGCCTCGGACACGCTTAAATTTTGCTTGCGCTCTAAAATTTGTCCGTTTTCGTCCGCTAAATTTAGCTCGCCCGTCAAAATCCGCCCGTCTGCGCCCACCAAATTTTGCTCGCTCTCGCCGCCTAAATTCACGCCCGCGATTTTCCTAAAAAAGCAAGATTTCGCTCCCGTGTGGCATGCCGTGCCGCCTTTTTGCTCAACTTTGATTAGCAACGTATCGTTGTCGCAGTCAAGATAGGCGTCTTCGATTTTTTGGACGTTGCCGCTTTGTTCGCCCTTTTTCCAGATGCGGTTTTTCGTGCGCGAAAAATAGTGCGCAAAGCCCGTTTCTAGGCTCAAATTTAGTGCCTCTTCGTCCATATAAGCAAGCATCAAAACCTCGCTGCTCGCGACATCTTGAACGACGACGGGCAAAAGTTCGCCCGTTTTTTCCCAGTCTATTTTCATTTTCCCTCTATCGCGGCGGTCTTTATGCGCTTTATGCAAATTCGCTCGCTTTTGATTTATTTTCGTACGATCTCGTGCGTAAATTTTATCTTTAGCGGCTTAAAATTTACTTTGTTCGCAGCTTATTTTTGACGCCCCGCTACGAACTATTCTTTTAATCAAAATTGCAAAATTCCCACCGATAAAATTCAAATCCTAAAAAAGTACGTGAAAAAAGTAAATTTAGCGATGAGCTTGCGAGCTGGAAATCTTGCCTGAAAACTTAGATATCTTTTCACACTCTTTAGACATCAAAATTCTGATATTTTTTAGAATCTTGTTAATGGAAATTCTAGAAATCTCAGTTAAATTTGCTATTTTAGTAGCCTCTATATCTTCTACAAAATACTTTAAAATTTCTCTAAATTTCTTCTCTGAAATTCGGGAACGATAGATATACTTATTTTTCATCGAATTCATCGTAACTTAATGCTCCTTGTATTTGTATTAAGTTCCGTTGAGCCTTAATTTTTAGTAGATTTACATTATTCTTGTATAAAAGCCAGAATATTAAAACCGTGAGCAACAGAAGAAGCAATACTTAGTTTATCAGATAATGGACGGCATCACACGCATTTCAAGCAATGATGAGATTTTAATCCATCTCCGCCACGTTTGCGCCTTTTTCTAAAACTAGGATATTTTTTCAGCACCAGCTCGTGGCCGAAGTGCAGATCGGAGGTAAAATAAACGCTCATAAAAGCTCCTCAAATAGCGCAAGATCCGCTCGTGCGGCAAATAAAAATCCGCGGTTTATCGGCGGGATTTTTAGGGTACGGCACACTTCTTTAAATTTTTTATCCATCGCTGGCTTAACGTAAGGCGTTACAAGTATAAAATTTGCGCCAGCCCCGACGGCTACCTTGCCGCCTATCACGCAGCCCACGCCTTTTTCTAAGCAGCGAGCGCATTCGTTTCGCTGAGCCGAGCTTAGCACGAGTCCTAGCCGCTTGCACGCCTGATCGACGCCGCGAAGCTCGTTTATGCCTCGTTTTACGAGATAAATTTTAGGTGCGGGATTAGAAATTTGAGGAGTTAAATTTAACGCATCGACCGCCAAAAACTCAAAGCTCTTTTTTACGCCGCTAAAGTATTCGTCCAAAAACGGCTCGCTAAATTTAGCGCGAATAAAGCCGCGTTTAAACCGATCCGTCAAATTCGTCTCGTCAGTGAAGTATTTTAGGTTTCGCTCACGCAAAAACCGCTCCAGCTCGTACTTTCGCACGCCTAAAAGCGGTCGAGCGATCACGTAGTCCTCGTGAGCTTCAAGCTCCTTCATGCCTAGCAGCTCGCTAAGCCCTGCACCGCGCCCAAGCTGCATCAAAAACCATTCGAATTTATCGTCAAACTGATGCGCCAAGATCAAATTTTCATATCCGTGCTCGCGGCAAATTTGAGCGAAAAAATCATATCTGGCCGCGCGTGCCTCGTGCTCGAAATTTGACGCGCCCAGACGCACGCTTTTTACGTAGATTTGTTTGTTAAATTTGGCCGCCAAGTCCCGCGCCGAGGCGACCTCGTCTTTGCTCTGCGCGCGGACGTTATAATCCACGATCGCAAGGTCAAATTTCACGCCCGCCTCGTCTAAAAGGTAAAAAAGCGCCGTGCTATCGACGCCGTGCGAAAAGGCAAGCAGATTTCGCCCCGATTTTAGCTTATGCAAAACGGGCGCGCTTAGCATTTTAGGCCTTTGCCGTGATCTTGCCCAGCGCCTGACTGCCCGCTACCTGCGTGATCTCGCACCAGTAGCGACCGCCGGTTTCTAGCTGCTCCACGTCGCTTTCGTTGATCAAAATTTCGCCGTCGATGTCCTTATCCCACAGCGCCTTTTTCGCGGCATAAAACATCTCCCCCTCGCTGCTTTCGCCCTCCAAAGAGACGATAAATTTCTTGCCCAGTTCCTGCGCGAAGCTAGCTTCGATCGCGGCTCGAGTGATCTTTTCTATTTTACTTAGGCGCTTTGAGATGATTTTGGCTGGCACCTGCTCCATCTCGTATGAGAGAGTGTCCTCCTCTTTCGAATATGCAAACGCCGAAACTCGGTCAAATTTAAACTCCTGTAAAAA
>CAUQCZ010000012.1:0-13508 GCA_963516335.1 uncultured Campylobacter sp.
AATTTAAACATAGCAGACGAGATCAAAAGGGTTAACGGCGTAGGCGATACCGTGCTAATCGGTACCAAAGAGTACTCGATACGAATTTGGCTAAAGCCCGATTTGCTCGCTTACTACAAGCTAACTCCTAGCGACGTAATCGCCCAAGTAAAAATCCAAAATAGCCAATACGCCGCCGGTAAGATAGGCGAGCAGCCCTCAGACGGCGACAATCCTTACGTTTATTCCGTTCGCACGGGCGGACGACTCAAAAATGCCGCACAGTTTGGCGATATAATCATCAAAAGCGCGGACGGCGCGACGCTAAAGCTAAAAGACGTAGCGACAGTGGAGTTAGGAGCGGCTAACTACGCCAACGACGCGATGCTAAACGGTAAAGACTCTATACCGCTTCTAATCTTTATGCAAAACGACGCTAACGCCCTAGCCACGGCACAAGCAGTAAACGCAAAGCTAGACGAGCTAAGTAAAAATTTTCCCGAGGGATTTACGCACACGATCGCGTATAATCCGACCGAATTTATCGAAGTCTCTATCCATGAGGTCGTAAAAACCTTTATCGAGGCGATGATCTTAGTTCTCATCGTTATGTATATGTTTTTAAAGAGCTTCCGCGCTACCGTCATCCCGATGCTAGCCGTTCCCGTGTCCATCATCGGCACCTTTGGCGGACTGTACGCGATGGGATTTAGTATAAATTTAATCACTCTTTTTGCGCTTATCCTTGCTATCGGTATCGTCGTGGACGACGCCATCATCGTTATCGAAAACGTGGAGAGAATTTTACACGAGGAAAAAGACATCACCGTCAAAGAAGCGACATATAAGGCGATGGAGGAGGTACAAACCCCCGTCATCTCGATCGTGCTGGTTTTATCCGCCGTTTTTGTTCCGGTTTCTTTTATGGAGGGTTTTGTCGGCGTGATCCAGCGCCAGTTTGCGCTCACTCTGGTTACTTCGGTTTGTATTTCGGGCTTTGTCGCACTTACGCTTACTCCGGCACTTTGCGGCGTTATGATAAAAAAACAAGAGAGTAAGCCGTTTTGGTTCGTGCAGAAATTTAACGACTTTTTCGACTGGAGTACGAAAATTTTTACCGCGGGCGTTGCAAAAGTGCTTCGTCACGTGATAATCAGCCTTATTTTGATAGGCGTCATGGGTTTTGCGACTTACGAGCTGTTTAAAAAAGTTCCTAGCGGCCTCGTACCGTCCGAAGATAAGGGCGCGTTAATGGTTATCACTTCGTTACCGCCGTCAAGCAATATGCTAAAAACCAAAGAAGAGGTAAAAACTATCAGCAACATGATTCTAAGCAATCCAAACGTCGAATTTACGATGGGGTTTGCCGGATACGATATGATCGCGGGCGCGCTTAGAGAAAACTCGGCCATCAGCTTCGTCAAGCTAAAAGACTGGAGCCAGAGAAAAACGCCGGATAGTCAAGCAGACGCGCTAACCGGCCCCTTTAACGGTATGCTTTGGGGCTCGAAGGAGTCGATGAGCTTTGTCGTAAACGTCCCGCCTATCATGGGTCTTTCGATGACGGGCGGCTTTGAGATGTATCTACAAAATAAAAGCGGCAAAAGCTACGCCCAGATCGAAGCCGACGTGAAAAAAGTAGTGGCCGCGGCAAATGCGCGCCCGGATCTAACTAGCGTGCGCTCGACGCTAGAGACTAATTACCGCCAGTTTAAAATCGACGTCGATAGGCAAAAAGCCCAGATGTTCGGCGTGAGCGAGAGCGAAATTTTTAGCGCGATAGGCTCGACTTTCGGCTCTTACTATATCAACGACTTCAACCTTTTCGGCAAATCCTACCGCGTTTACGCTAGAGGCGAAGAGGGTTTTAGAAACAACCCCGAAGATTTGCGTAAAATTTACGTCCGCTCAAGCGGCGGCGAGATGATACCGCTAAACTCGGTAGCCACCCTAACTAGAATTTTGGGTCCCGATATCGTAGATAGATTTAACCTTTTTCCTGCAGCTAAGATCCAAGGCGACCCAAAACCGGGCTACACGTCGGGAGACGCGATCAAAGCGATACAAGAGGTAGTCGAACAAACTCTAAATATGGAAGAATACTCCATCAGCTGGGCGGGCACGGCCTATCAGGAGGTTAGCTCGCAAGGCACGGGCTCTACGGCGTTTATATTCGGTATGATTTTCGTATTTTTGATCCTAGCGGCGCAGTATGAGCGCTGGCTCATCCCGCTAGCCGTTATCACGGCCGTTCCGTTTGCAGTTTTCGGCTCGCTAGTCGCCGTTTGGGCTAGAGGGCTAACAAACGACATTTATTTCCAGATCGGACTACTGCTTCTCATCGGTCTATCGGCTAAAAACGCGATCCTTATCGTAGAATTTGCGATGCAAGAAAGACTAGCGGGCAAGAGCGTATTTGACGCGGCCGTTAATGCTGCAAGGCTTCGCTTCCGTCCGATCGTCATGACCTCACTCGCGTTTACATTGGGCGTTTTCCCGATGGTTATCAGCACGGGTGCTGGCGCTGCGTCTCGCCACTCTCTAGGCACGGGCGTGGTCGGCGGTATGATAGCTGCCACTACGATAGCGATATTTTTCATACCGATGTTTTACTATCTGCTAGAAAAGCTAAACAACAAAGTCTGGGACAAAAAACCAAGCCGAGCACAGGAGATCAAAAATGTATAAAATTTTAACTTTAGCCGCGGCGCTATTTTTAGCAGGCTGCTCGTTTCGACCCGAGATACCCGAGGTCGATACGAAATTTGAATCTACGTATAAATTTGAAACTAGCGACATCAAAGACGAGTGGTGGAAGGAGTTTGGCGACGAAAACCTAAACGCTCTCGTAGCTAGCGCGCTAGAGAAAAATACCGACCTTCGCACGGCTTATTTAAATTTACAAAAAGCCGCCGCTAGCCTTGGCATATCAGAGGCTGATCTGTTTCCTAGCGTAAATTTAAACGTCGGCTACACTAAGGCAAAAAGCAGCGGCGAGACCTACACCAAGCAGCCTCAGACGCGCTACCGAAACTCTGAGGTAAATTTAGGCCTAAGCTACGAGATAGACCTGTGGGGCAGGGTTAGAAACAGCGTCGAGTCGGCTAAAGCCAGTCTAAACGCGACTAAGCTTGACTACGCTACCGCGCGCCTTAGCATAAGCTCTAGCGTGGCTAAAAGCTACTTCGCGCTCGTAGCTCTAAATATGCGCGAAGCCGTACTAAAAGACACGCTAAAAACCTACGAGGAGACGCTAGCGCTTCGCAAAACGCAGCTTGATCTAGGCGGCATAAACGAGACGACCTATCTGCAAAGCAAGGCCGCCGTGCAGAGCGCAAAAGTAAGCCTACTAGAGGTGCAAACCTCGCTATCTCAGGCTCTAACATCAGTAGCGATACTAACGGGCAAATCAAATGACGAGATCCTAAAAGGCGCCGTGCAGAGCGCTAAAATGCTGCCTAAAGAGCCCGAAGTGAGTGCTGGCGTGAGCGCGGACATACTGCTGCACAGGAGCGACATAGCTAAAGCCTACGCCGATCTAAATGCGACCAACGCGCTAATCGGCGTCGCAAAGGCCGACTATCTACCGTCCATCTCGTTAACGGGGCTTTTTGGATTTTCTAGCGTGGATTTTGAAAATATATTTGTCGACAACGCCAACACGTGGAGCATAGGCGGCTCTTTGGTGCAGAAAATTTTCGACTACGGCAGAACCAAAAACAACGTCCGCATTGCAGAAACTAACGAGCAAATCGCGGCCGTAGCTTACGAAGCTGCCATCAAAAAGGCTCTTGGCGAAGTTAGAGACGCGCTAAACAACCGCAAAAACGCCAAACTAACGCTAAATCAGGTCAAAGAGCTCCTGCTCTCGCAAGAAAAAATCTATCAGCTAGCCAAGGATCAGTTCGAGGAGGGCTACACCGGGCATCTGGAGCTACTCGACGCGCAGCGCAACCTGCTCTCGGTTAGACTGCAAGTTATAGCGGCGAATTTGAGCCTCATCGACTCGGTCGTGGATGTCTATAAGGCCTTTGGCGGCGGATTTAAAGCCGAATAATTTTACTTTTTGGCGGAGCTTTTCCGCCATTCTTTTGAGCGATTTTTTAAATTTTGCAAGCGCCGATTAGCAAACCCGGTCGCGGTTTTTAAAATAAGATTCAACTAAACTTAAGCGGATTTTTCTTATTAATTTTAAAAGATTTTGATATAAGTTTTCACGCGTAGTCCTAGCGCCGCATCTAAACTCGGCCTTGCTACTTTCATAGCCGCGACTTAAAAAACTACAAACGCATCAAAGCTAAGTATCTGGATTCTTGCCGCGCATTCTTTTTTTAAAGAGAGCGGCGTCTTAATAGTAGCAAAAGCGCAACTAAGCGCAAGATCGATCGTTTTTCTAAGGTTTTAGTAAATTCCGCTATTTTTCTACGTCAGATAAAAATACCATAAAAATTTCTCTCAATTTCTTCTATGAAATTTGGGAGCGGATTTAAATTTTACGGCGCAGCGCGTCAGGTTTGACGCAAACGTCAAGCGGTTAAAATCGTCAGGTTACTATGCCGTTTAAATTTCGCCGACTTTGAAATTTGATCCAAATTACGGCAAAATTTGATGATGGATAGCGCGCCGAAGTTTGGCTCAAATTTGGCCGCAAAACTCGCTTCCAAAATTTGGCTAAATTTACGGGCGATTTTGTTAAATTTGGATGCGGATAACGGCGGTAAATTTGACCTTTATGCTTCTTATTATTTATGGGTTTTTTCCAAAGGTATTATGAAATTTATTTGCCTTTCTGTCTCATCGGCTTGTTTGGACGTTAAGCTTTCCACCGAAGAAACTCTATAAAAAAGACATTTTCTCTTTTTTGCTATCAACACATAAGATGGCGCAAAAGAAAAATAGCCGGAGCGGTAAAAGGCCAAATCCTCGCTTTTATAACTGTATCGCCGAAAATATATCTGTTTATAACGATCTTGTCACTGTAAATTTCAATGTACTTAAAAAATATAAGCTTGTACAAAAGCCTGCCTAAAAATAAAGAACCTAGGATGCCCAGCGCCTGCATCCAGCCATCGTAATATATCGCGGTAGGCAAGGCGGGCACGAGTAGGAAAAAGCTAAATCTGATAAAATCAAACATTACCATGAGCGGATTTCGCCTATCTAGTCTGTAAAGTAGCTCCGACTCTTTATTTTCTTTGCCTGGACTTTCGTTCATATCCTCCGCCTAAAGTCAAATTTGTAAATTTATCCAGCCTAGTTTTATACAAACGGCAAGCGGTTAAAATCGTCAAGTTACGCTGCCGTTTAAATTTATGCCTACCTTCAAATTTGACCTAAATTTGCATTCAAATTTGCTTGCTCGTTCGGTCAAATTTAACCTGCACTCCCGTTTAGTCGCCGTCAAATTTACCTAAAGCTTATCTGCGCGTCGTCCGTGCCGTCGTCAAGCGAGATGTTGTAACCGCCTGTATTTGGCGGGCGTTTATAGATATCTTGCGGGCCGATATTTAGCACCTCGTCGCTAAAAAACACGCATTCGCGCTCGCCCGTATCTATGTCGCGCACCCAGATTTTGCCGTCGTCCACGATCTCCTCGTCAAACTCTATCACGCGGTTTTCGTAAATTTTGCCCAGCAGCCGCTCGTGCAGGCGGTTCTCGCGCTCAAACTCTAGCTGCGCTTGCAGACATTCCGCCTCGTCTATGAAAATAGGCTCCAGCGCGATCTTGTCGCCCTCTAGCACGCACTCGAATTTCTCCAGCGCCGAACAGTCCACCTCGCTGCCGCCCAGCCTCACGACGTCCTTGTTGCGCATGAAGTAGCGGTTGGTGAGGTTGCCCATCAGCGCCTCGTACGCCGTGCCGCCGATCGAGCGCCTCAGCAAAAATTCGTTTTGAAACGCCAGCACCAGCTCCACCTCGCACTCGCGCAGGATCTCTTCGTTTAGCTCGGTGTTCTCGCTTAGCAGCTTCGCCGACTCGTCAAGAAATAGGCTAATGGGCCTCTTTTGCTTCATCGTTACGCGCTTTAAAAGCTCGGGCAGGAAGCTGTTTAGCAGGAAGCTCAGCGCGCTTTTGTCGCAGCTTGCGGCGTTAAATATCACGATCTTGCCGCTATTTAGTAGCCCTGCGATACTCGCGTCGCCCGCAGCGCCGTCTCCGTCGCCGTTTAGCGAGTCGTCGTTCATGAGGCCAAGAAACGGCGACATCATCATCGAGTAGTTGCGAAAATCGTCTCTCGTGCGCTCGTCGCCGATGTCCTTGTAGCGGCTCGTCGCGTCCAAAAACTCGTCCGCAGTGGCCAAAAACGCGCGGTTTATCATTATCGTCTCGCGGGTAAAATTTAGCGTCGAGGAGTCGAGATTGTCGCAGATGAGGCTCAGCGCGTCTTTAAACTCGAGCATCTTTTCTAGATCTTGCGAGAGGCGCAGTATCGTAGCGACGTCAAAGGTAAAGTCCCGCGCGAGCGTGCGCACGTCGGCGTAAAACGCGTCCGTGTAGCAGTCCTTTAGCGGCGTGATTTTTTTAGCGAAAATTTTAAGCGCCTTTAAAACCTTAAAAAACTCCGTCGCGATGCTCGAGCCAAACTCCTCCCAAAACTTCTCCCTTGATTCCATCGGCTTTTTTACGCAGTTTTTAAAGTCTCGCGGCTTCATCGAGGCGATGAGATTTATCGGCGCGTCCAGTCTTGCGCCTACGCTCACGACGTCTTTTAGACGCCCCGCTCTGCGCGCTAGAGCCTTGATCTTGGCGCTCTCGCCGCCTTTATAATCCACAGCAAATACCGCGTAGCCTTTTTGCATGCGGTCAAGTAAATTTGGATATATCATCGCCGTCGTCTTGCCGCTGCCAGTCTCTCCGATGATGGCTGCGTGCGTGAAGTCGCTAGGTATCAGTGCGCCTTTTTTCTCCGCGTTTTCCCGCGTTCTCGTAAATCCCATTATTTTTTGCATATTTTTCCTTATCGGGGGCGATTGTAACGAAATTTGGTTTAAAGATTTAAATTTAGCGGGGCGGCGAGCGGATTAAATTTTAGCTGCGAGTATGCAAAACCCGCGCCGCAAAAATGCCTGGCGTAAATCTAGCGTCAAATTTGAGCTGGTAAACGGGCTAAATTTACTCGGCTTTTTTACAAACGGCGGCTGAATGCGTGAGCAGATCGTGTAAATTTAACGCGTCCTTGCGAAAAAAACAGAGGCAAAGTCCGACGATGCTAACTCCTGCGATCAAAAAGCAGGCGTAGCGGAGCAAAACGCGCGCAAAACTAAGCTTGCGGCCGCTGCGCAGATCGATGAGATAGATGTTTTGCGAGCGGTAGCCGGGCGTCTGGGCTTTGATCGCAAAAAAGGCGCAGCAGATAAGGCCGACTGCGAGATTTGCCCCGAATATCGCGGTTTGGTTGCGTAAAAAGTCGTCCTTGCCGCCTAAGAAAACATAGGTCGTGAGGTAATATATCGGCATGCCGATCAAAAAAAGATCGATTATAAAGGCCTTTGCTCGCGCGCCGATAGCGGCTAGTTGCGCTTTTTGCTTTGCCAAATTTACTCCTTTTTGCGTTTTATTTTTGGCGCACGTTTTGGATTTCTGAGCGTCAGATTCGCTTGCTACTGCCCAAATTTATGCGCCTCTACTTTGTTGTAGCGATTTACGGCCTGCTTTTATGCACCCTCGATTTGGTACGATAAATTTACGACTCGTTTCCGCGCGCCCGCCGCTTGGCGCCGCCTTATCAGCCGACCTTGCTCCACTCATAAACGGAGCTTTGGTTGCGGCCGAATTAATTTATTTTCTCGGCTCGGCGCAATCTTTATCGGTACCGCCGTCTTTGTTTGCTTTTGGTTGCGCACCCGTTTGCGTTGATTGATAATTTTCGTCCCGCATGTTTTTACTAGGCCTGCTTGCGCTTGATTTATCGCCGACTCCGTATCGTTATCAGGCCGTAAGCAAAAGCACAGTGTTAAGTGTGAAATCCAAATTTACGGCATTTATCTTATGCCGAAAATTATGCGCCGCTTTTAAAATTATAAATTTTAGGACGCGCTTTTTGCGGGCGTAAATTTATCTAAATCTAAATTTGACGGTCGCCGTCAAATTGGCAAGACGGCATCGCAAATTTTGATTCCGCTTAGATTGCGGCTTGCAAAAACGTAGCGGCGGGCTTCATTTTGTCGTCAAATTTATCGCTTAAAATATCGCGGAACGTAACTTGGCCAAGCCAAATTTGATTTGCGATCAATTTGCATTCATTGACGCCCACAAAATCCGTCCAAATTTACGGGGTTAAATCAAACATGTCCGCGAAATTTAACAAATTTAGTTGCCTCTGCTGCCAGGCTTTATCGCCTTGCTTCCCGTAGCGCAAAGCGGGCAGTTTGCGGGATCAAAAATCTCAAACTCAAAGTTTCCAAGCGCAAAAAACGGCTTATCGGCAGGCAGTTTGGCGCTAGCTTTAGCGACGCTGCCCGCTAAATTTGCGACCTTGCAAAAGCCGCGATTAGCAAGCGCGGCAAACGCCACGACCTCGCCGCCTAGGCCTTCTATCACGCGCGCGGCCTCCATCGCCGAGCCGCCCGTGGTGATGATGTCCTCGCAGACGATAAATTTCTCGCCTTTTTTCACCTCAAAACCGCGTCGTAGGCTCATCACGCGCTCGACTCGCTCGGTAAAAATAAAGCGTTTTTTCGCCGCGCGAGCTAGCTCGTAACCGGCCAAAATGCCGCCTAGAGCTGGCGAACAGACGCTGTCAAACTCTACGCCCGATTTTTCGATGACAGCGACCAGTTCGCTTGCTAGTTTACCCGCTAGCTGCGGGTCTTCGAGCACTTTGGCGCTTTGGAGGTAAAACTGCGAGTGGTTGCCGCTGCTAAGCAAAAAATGCCCCTGCAAAAACGCGCCCGCGTCCTTGTAAATTTTCTCTAAATCCATCGTTTTTCCTTTGTAAAATTTGGGCGAATTTTACCCTAAGCGCGCTTAAGCTACTATTTTTTGGCTTCGCGGGCCGCATGGGTTGTCTTAAACGGCGGCTTTGATTTTGGGTTTTGAGCAGATGAAGCGTATAGTTTGCTGATTTGCACCTTGTCGATAAAATAAATCTTGTCAAATTTATTCGGTTTCAAACCCAAGCGGGTAAATTTACACCCCCTATCACGCTCTTTGTAGTTTTTGTATTTTGAGTTTCAAACCCCAACAGGGTAAATTTACACTGCAAATCTCGGCCACTTTTTCGCATCTTTGCTCGTTTCAAACCCCAACGGGGTAAATTTACACTATGCGGATACATTACAGCAAGGACGACAAATACTCGTTTCAAACCCCAACGGGGTAAATTTACACAGGATCTAGTCGCTCAAACGATCACCAAGATAAACGAGTTTCAAACCCCAACGGGGTAAATTTACACATATTCTTTATTTTCTTTGTCTTTGCTATTATTGACGGTTTCAAACCCCAACGGGGTAAATTTACACTCTCGCAAGGCTAGCTCACAGTTTTTCGCCGCAACGTGTTTCAAACCCCAACGGGGTAAATTTACACTAAAACTACTGGCTAGTCCGCTCGCGGCATCCGCGGTTTCAAACCCCAACGGGGTAAATTTACACAGCGCCAAAATACTCACATTTAGGGCTATTTGCGATAAAAGTTTATATTTTTAGGCCTTAAAATAGCCTAAATTTAACCGCTAGAAAAATCTAAAACGCGAGTATATAGCTATTTGCGAAACTTACAAAAAGCTTTATCGCCATATCAAGCAAATAAATGCAAGCAAAAACAAGCAAACATGGGCCGCAAAAGTAAATAAAATCGGCATAAAACCGACAAGCCGGGTTAATAAATTTGCCTCAAAAGACGTAGTGACGGTTTTTAGGCGGACTTGGACACCGTTATCTCGTAGCGGCCAAGATCGCTGCGTCTTTGATGCATGCGTATCATTTACAAAGGCGGTAAAATGCCAAGACTACGCGGCGGCGCGACCGAGTTAGCACCTTTAGCGCAAGCAAAAAGACACCGTAAAAAAGAGCCGGCAGCGACCAAGTATACCTTTAGCGTCGCGTCCTGAGCGATCTTGGTTACCAGGGTCGCTACGACCAAGCCCGTCTTTCCGCTTTGCCTGCCGGGAGAGCCAAAAACCGAGCCGATGCTTGCAGATTTGGTCTTAGCAAAAATTTATCGCCTTCCTCGCTAAATGCTTTTTGGACGGCGCGCGAAGTAAATTTAGTGCTAGAGCGCATTTATCGGTACCGCAAAGGCGCAAGTTCAAACGGCGCTTAAGCTAGAAATTTACGATTTGCTATGCCAAAAGCTTCGCCGTCCGCCCGTTTTTTCGCACTTCTTTGAAAAATATCCGCAGCGCCTTTCGCTCTTTCGCGCCGATTTCGTAGCTGATAAATTTGAGATACCATTTGATATCATCCGCGCTGATGCCCCTAGTTTGGGCGTATTTGGCGAGGATGTAGTTTGGGATTTTGACATTTGCTCGCAAAAACTCGCGCGCCAGCCGCTCATACGCGCCGCGCCCCTTCACGCAGGAAAATCGCCCGAAAACAAACGGCAAGCCCGTCCGCTCGCGCCACGCCCGCCCCAGGTCGTAAAACGCCTCCTCGCCCTCTTGCAGATACGCTTTTAGCGCGCGGTCGCCGATGAGTACCTCGCCCTCAAGCCCCAGCACTCCTGCTAGCGCGTTTGAGCTCGCAGACGCGGGATCCGGGCGCGCGGCGGTGCCCTTTCGCACGAGCACGCTTTTGACGTCGCCCTTAGCTACGATGCCCAGACTCACCTTTTTGTAGCATTTTTTGCGGCTTTCGATGCTCGAGATCACGGCGGCGTCGATCCTGCGGCAGCGCAGATCGCGGTTTAGTTTGCTAGGCACCCCTTTTTTAAATTCAATAATTTTTTTATCCTGTGAGCTTAGGCGCGAGCGCTTTAAAAATACGTGAAAAGGAAGCAAATTTAGATAATCAATCTTGCCAAAAATCATAAAAACTCCGAATTTATAAGGATTTGCGCCGTTTTAAAACGAGCTAAATTTAAAGCCGAATCCAACTGTAAAAATAAATTTTCGTAAAATCCAAAATCATAGCCTGCGTCAAAAATATACGGGCTACGAGCCTTGAAACGATAGCGCAAATTTGACCGACTCGCGCCGCAAAATACGCCCGCGACGAAACAAAACGCCAAAAAGGCGCGGGTCTGGCCGCCTAGAAATCGCTCCGAAAGGCGACGATGAAAAACTGCTAAAACGCGCCGAGCTTCCCATATAGCTTTGTTCCAAAGCTATCTTTTTAAGGCTAAATTTGAAAAGCGGCGACTCCGCGCAGGAAATCGCCGCTAACGGTGCAAATTTGAGCTCAAGGACGCGCTATTTTGCGCCATTAAATTTGATACTCGTGCTCTTCAAGTTCGTCGTTTAAGAGCTTCGTAAATCTCGCCGCATGCGCCTCTATCGCGCTATCAGGCACGCCCGGCTCCACGCCGCAGCTAGCAAAAATGCGCCCATAAACGAGCTCGCAAAAATCCGCGCAGCACTGAAGCGGTAGCAAAATCTCGTTTAGGCTAAATTTGATCGCGCCGTGCTTGGAGTATTCGCCTAGCCCGCCGCCCGCGCTCACGGCGATTTGCAGCCGTTTGCCCGCAATCTTCGCGCCCTGCCCGTAGGCAAAGCCGCGGCTGAGCACGTAGTCGATGTAGGCCTTTAGCATTGACGGCACGTTAAAGCCCATCATCGGAAACAAAAACACGATGCGATCGGCGCGCAAAAACGCCTCCTGCTCTGCCGCAACGTCGATTTTCATGGCGTCGGTGCCGTATAGTCCCTCTAGATGGCGAACCTCGGCGCCCGCGCTTTTGGCGGCGTTTGCCAGCGCCTTGTTTAGGCGAGAGGCGGCGAAATTTGGATGGGATAAAACTACTAGCGTTTTCATTTTGGCTCCTTTTTTGATAAATTTTAGAGCGTCTGCGCTTTTGGGGCGTTAAATTTAAGCTTACCTGCGCAAATCAAGCTCGCTACGGCGCTGTTTCAGACTCGAACTTAGCCGCCAAAATCGCGCTAAATTTGATCCAAAGCCTAAATTTTGCTCCAAATCGCAAAAGTCTTATTTTTGAGAAATTATATCATCAAAAGCATAAAAAGGGATTAAGGCGGGCACAAAACCAGCCTTTGCAAGCAGAGCTAAATTTAGCCCTAGCAAGTGGACTTAAGCGCGTAAATCATCGCTAGAGGCGGTGCAGTCTGCGGCGCGTCTATTTGCTCGTCGGTTTAAATCTGCCCGAAAACAAAAAAAATGGGCAACGTTTAAATGCCCATTAGCGTATAAATTTGCTTTTTGGCGGCTGGATCGGTTGGGTGCTTACCCTCCCCCCCCCAACGGGGTAAATTTACACACGCCATCCTATCCGGCATAGCAAATTGGCGCAAGTTTCAAACCCCAACGGGGTAAATTTACACCAAGATTTTAACGGTATTATGTAGCATCCGCACAAGACTTTCATTCTAAAATCCGTTAAAATTCAGCCTATTATAGCATATCGTAAAGGATTTTATATGGCTGAATCTCACGTAATATCCGCTCTCGTTAGTAAGCACTCAGAGCTTCAAGGAAATATCAAATATTATCAGGATATAGTTTTAAAGCTAAAATCAGAGCTTGAAACCATAGATAGGGCTATTGCGATATTCGACCCTAGTTATAAGACTACGTTCATTCGGGCTAAAAGAGTTACTAATGCACCGTATTTTCCTCACGGATAATTAAATCGTAGAATTATAGAATGTGTAAAAATAAAGCCTAGTAGCGTAAATGAAATAGCCGAGTATGTTTTTAAAGATGAAAAAGCAGATGATTCCCTTATCGCCAAATATAAGTAAAACATATCCTCTTTAATTTCAAAGCTCATAAAAAGAGGAACTGTCTCGTTATTTACCGACAATGGAGTAAAATTTTATAAGATAGCTTCTTAAGCTCCAAGCCTTTCGGCTACTCTGTGATTGCCTTGCCAGTAACCGCAAAATTCATTTGAGATTGAATTATTAGCCAAACATCTCGATAAAATATCGTCCATTATAGCTTTATTATCTAGTCTTCTCGTATCTTCGCGGTAAGCAATCTCGTTTGCGTAGTTTGATAAGTAAAGCGTTCCTAGTTTATGGCATTGACCGTATTGTAAGCGTCTAAATCTAGCGTTAAAGCTTTCCGATTGGTTATTGTTTTCTCCGTTTAGTCCTGAATATTCTATTTGGTGATTTACTCTTTTTAAATTGTAATGAGCCAATAAATCATCGTAAGCTGAGTTTTCGTCTGTATGAATTTCCGAGTTAGGTAAGATGTGGTTTCTAGCTATTTTATTTATATCAAAGTTATTTTCGCTTTTTAGGACAAAGGTCTTAGTTTTACTAGCTCCGCTTCCAGATAAATTTCTTTCTCGTAAAGATATGATAACTCGTTTATTAGGCTTAAAAGCTTTTCGTCTATATCTATTCTATCATTTATGTTGTTAGCGGGTTTTATATAGTTTCCGACGTATACTCCGTCCATTT
>CAUQCZ010000013.1:0-13492 GCA_963516335.1 uncultured Campylobacter sp.
GCTCCGCGCTCGGTCATCCTCTGCTCGCCTTGCCTATTTACGTAAAATCTATTTTCGCCGATATTGTTTTCTTCGTGTCTTTCCGTGTCGGTTTTGATACCGTCTTTATTAGTATCGACCCAGTTATGATACTGATCGAGTTGGTAGATAGGTATTTTTTTATTTCCTACGTCGTTACCGCTGTCTAAGTTTCCCTTTAGAGCGATATTCGTCGTGGCGCGCGCAGGTACGGTTAGGCCGGTGGGTATCTTTATATCGCTAAGAGGTCTGGTCGGATCTATCTCGCCCGTAACCTCGTCCCTCATCCAACCTTGCACGATATTTCCGCCGTTATCGACAAAGTTACCCTCGCTATCCCTTGAAAAATCGCCGTTTCTAGTATAGTACGTAGTCTTGCCGCCGTCCGGGCTAACCATGAAAAACCCGTCGCCTTGAAGCGCAATATCGGTTTGCTTGTCGGTAGTTTGCAAAGAGCCTTGCTTAAAAATCCTCGTCGTGGAATTTATCTGAGTGCCTAGACCCACCTCCATGTTATTTACGCCGCCGTGCTGATTTTGCGGTGCGGTAGCGATGCGCGAAGTTTGATAGATAAGGTCGTCGAAATTTGCACGGTTGTATTTGTAGCCGACGGTGTTTACGTTGGCGATGTTGTTGCCCTCGACGTCCATAGCGATCTGGTGAGCTTGCAGTCCGGTAACGCCTGCCCATAGCGATCTCATCATAGTTTATCCTTTGTAAAAAGTGAAATTTAAGCTAGTCAAAGCAAAAGACGTTCCAAATTTTAAATTTTGATTTTGCAAGTTACATATTTGCTATATCAGATTATAACAATACAGGGTTTCTAAATTTAACTATGATCAATTTGTCTAAAATTTAAAATTTAGCTCGCCAAAACCTGCACCTTGATGGCACTAAATTTGATTTAATGCTGCTTGTGTTTAATTTTTATTTTCTTAGTTAAGGGGGAAGTGACTTGAATTACGCTCTGCTTTGCAGCTCTCAAAGAGAGTGCAAGCACAAGGCGAAACAAAACCGAAGCAAAAGAGCCCCCTTTCTTTTTTTTTCGGGAGAGGAAGGGGTTTCTACTTACGAAGCGTCGCCCCTTCCGCCCCCAAACCCCCACCTACCCCACTGCACTTGAGAGGTGGCGACATAGCTTTGCTGACGCAAAGCGTCGCGAGTTTAAATTTAGCATTTTTGCAGTGCGGATCTCGGCGACCCAAATTTGCAAATTTGACTTCAAATTTGAGCGTAAAACGATAAGGCGAAGTATCGTGAGATGATTTTAAATGTTTTGAAGTAAATTTCGTCCCAAGACTAGACATATAGTCTGTCGCAGGGCGAAATTTACGAAATCATTTAAAAGCACTCGCGAGACAAGCCGTGAAATTTACAAAATCATCGCACCGATTACGCCGCCGATTAGTAGCGGTATATTAAAGAAGATAAACGTCGGCACGCACGTATCGTAGATGTGATTGTGCTGGCCGTCGGCGTTTAGACCGCTCGTAGGTCCTAGCGTGCTGTCGCTAGCGGGACTGCCCGCATCGCCCAGAGCCGCCGCGATACCCACTAGCAAGATAATAGCCGCCGGAGAAAAACCGAGCGACAGCGAAAACGGCACGTAGATCGCCGCGATGATCGGTATCGTGCCAAAGCTCGTGCCGATGCCCATCGTAACTAGCAAACCGATAGCTAGCATCAGTATCGCGCCGCCTATTTTGCCGCCAACCACCTCGCTAGCAAAGCTCACTAGCTGCTCGATACCGCCGCTCTCGCGCAAAACCGAGCCAAAGCCTGCGGCAACTAGCATGATAAATGCGATAAAACCCATCATCGCTAGGCCGCTGTCCATGATTTTGTCGATTTTACGGTACTCGATACCGCCCAAAACTATCATGACTAAAAGCCCAAGAAGCGCGCCAAGAGGCATACTTTCGGTATAAATTTGCACCCCAAAGGCTACTACCGCGCCGCCTAGCACCGCCCACTCTTTTTTAGTCATTTCTAGGTTTGCGGCTATCTGTGCCTCCCTCTCTTCGCTCGTTTCAAATTTAGTGTGCGCGTAGTCGCGTCTTTTGCGGTAAAAAATAAAAATCGCCAAAAAGAGTCCGACTAGCATCGAGGCTCCGCCTATCCACATCACGTCAGAGATCTGGCTCATCTGTACTTTTACGCCGTTGTTTGCTAGCTCTTTTTGTATGATACCGTGAAAGATAAGACCAAAACCGACGCTAAGGCTAACGTATGGCGCCTTTAGTCCGAAAGTAAGAGCGCAAGCGACGGCTCGGCGGTCGATGCCTAGGCGGTTCATCAGCGGTAAAAGCGGCGGAATGAGAATCGGGATGAAAGCGATATGTACGGGAATCAAATTTTGCGACAAGCACGCGATCGCAGCGATGATAAGCGCAAAATAGGTGCTGGTTTTTGCTAGAGCCTTGCTAACGGCGTTTATAAGGATAGCGGTTAGGTTCGTGTCGGCTATCGCGGCTGCAAGCGCGCCGAGCAAGATGTAGCTAAGCGAGGTTTCTAGGTTGCCGCTCATACCCGTTATCAGCGTCGAAGTAGTCGCCTTTAGCGCGCCCAAAAAGGCCCCTACGCCCCCAAATCCGCCGTGATAGATGAGTCCCGCGACTAGAGCGGAGACGAGGATAGAAAGCAGGATGTTAAACCTTAGCAAACAAAGCACGGTCATCACGACGATGCTGATCACGACGGGATTGGTTAGCATTTTTGATCCTTTTTTGATTTTTAAATTTATCGCAGCGCTAAATTTACGACTCGGTGCGAATACGGTCAAATTTAAGCCCTTAAAGCAAAATCAAGCAAACTAGGCACCGGGCGCCAAAGCTGCCTTCGCAGCGCAAAAGGCTAAATTTATCCTCGGCGAATTTGGCTCTAGATCAACGGCGCTAAGACGAACCGAAGTTAAAATTATCGCATTTTCTTACGCTAGAACCCAAATTCGCCGTTTAATTACGCCTAGTCCATTTGCCCGACTTTGCGCTAAATCTATGCGCGAAAAACAAGCCCGCAAATGCCAAATTTACGTGCGTTAGGCAAAAGCTAGATTGCCCGGTCGCCAAACGGCTTTTATTTATTGATACGGCTCACATCCTTGGACGCAAATTTCCTTGCAAGCGGTCGCTTTCGGTTACTTTTAATAATTTTATAATATAAAAATTAAAGTAAAGTAAAATTTAGTCTAGCCGGAGCGCAATCTCGTAAAAACTATCAAAAGAAAACGATATTTAAACCGCTCTTAGCGCGTCTAAAGTCGCGGCTTTAGCTTTCAGCGGCCGTAATCCTTGATAAATATGAGCGCTAGCAACGCAAAATCTGCGGTTTAAAGCCAAATTTACGCGCGGCGTAAAATCGATAAAATCAAGCGCATAGCGAGATTTTATTTTTACACAAGCGCAAAGGATATCTGCGCTCAAATTTAAATTTTCGCATTTGCTTAATTTAACGCGCGAATTTCGTAAAGCAAATTTAGCCAAAAATCCAAAGCTCGCCTTGTTCCTCGTATCGATTTAGAGATTTAAAATCGCAAACCGATATTTATTTTGCGTGCAGCTCTTTTGCGTATTTTGATTTTTCCAGATTTTCGATTAGCTTTTGCGTGCGCATATCTCTAGCCTCAGGCACTAGATGAAACCACGTGTCGTGCAGAAATTTACGCGGGAAATAGCTATCTTTATAATCCCCTATCATCTCAAAACCGTTATCTTCGATGAGCTTTTTTACGTCTTTTAAAAATTTTTGATTATCCGCGGCGTGCGGGTCGTTTAGATCGTAGCAATCATCGCCCGCGACGGCCGGATAGGTAAAGATAAATTTAATCCCCTTTTCTTGCTCCAGCTTTTTCATAAATTTTAAATTTCGCCTAAAAATATCGTTTATACCGATCTTGCTACCCGAAAAATCGGTGAAAAATATATACTGCTGGCAGGGCATCTGGGTATCTCTTGCTTCGTCTACTTTGCCGACGTATTGATAATCTCCGCGTTCGCCGTTTTTAAAATTAGGCGAAAAATCGTGCACGGCTTGCGGCCAACGATGGATAAAGTTGTTAAAATTTATCTTAAACGCCGCCCTATCCCTATAGTCTCTGGTTACGGCGTTCATAAAGGCTTGCGGCGGGATTTGCGAGATAGTTTTTAGCTTTTCTAAAAACGGCAAATAGTCGTAAAAATGATGTAGCTCGAAAAAAATCCCGTAGTAATAAGTATCGGGCGGTATGTCGCCGATATAGTAGCGATACTCTAGCGGCAGGATAAAAATATCGCCTTTATGGGCGAATTTAGCCGCGCGGTATAGTCTATGAAGCAGCGGATAGCCGCCGTGGTCGCCTAAATTTATCGTTAGCTTGCCAAAGTGCTTTTCAAGCATCAAAGAGTTTATGCCGTGATATGAGTTCGAGCCGCTTTCTACGATGATGCGGTTTTGATCGGTGGTGTTTGTTATGAGATAGTTTTTGTATGCGTAGTGATGCGCCGACGAAACTCTGATGAGAAACATCGCAAACGCCAAATAAGCTCCGATCAAAGCGAGCGTCAAAATAGGAAGTGCGATAAGGAAAATTTTATATTTTTTCAAATTTAATCCTAAAAGTTAAAATACAAAAACGGAGACTCCTGCGCTCCGGAGCTAAAAACAAAAGCCAAAGCAAGCAAAAATGCCGTAAACAGCGCGGTAAGAAAGCCGAATTTTGCTCTAGCGGTCATTTCGTTCGAGTTTCGCCCGAAAACCGTAACCAAAAGCGTGACGCCTATGATTGCGCAAAACGTACCCATGGCTATTTGCGGCGTTTCTAGGAAATTTATTTGATTAAATCCTAAAGAATTGCTTATATGCTCTAAATAGTTAAAATTTATCTTAACCGAGCTGAAGTCAAACATGCCTTTTAGCACCTTCATCGCGCTATCTAGGTCTCTAGCGCGGAAAAATATCCAAGTGATATTTATAAAGTTAAATGTTATAAACCAGGCTAGAAATTTATTCATCGGGCGAAAATGCGCGCCGTAAAATCTACAAATCATCATCGCTAGTCCGTGCAGCGCGCCCCAGATGATAAACATCCAGCCCGCTCCGTGCCAAAGTCCGCCTAGCAAAAACACCGCAAAAACGTTAGCGTAAGTGCGGTATTCGCCCTTGCGGTTGCCGCCTAGCGGGATATAGATATAATCGCGTAAAAATCTAGACAGCGTCATGTGCCATCTGTGCCAAAAGTCTTGGATGTTTAGCGCTTTGTAAGGGGAGTTGAAATTTAACGGCAGGATAATGTTAAACATATACGAAATGCCGATGGCCATATCTGTGTAACCGCTAAAGTCGAAATACAGCTGAAACGTATAACTAATGCTCGTTATCCACGCCTCGCTCATACTAAGCGTGGAGTAAACGTCAAATCCGTGAATAGCAAATCTAGCGAAAAAATCGGCCACTACGACCTTTTTGAAAAGCCCGATCGAAAATAAAAACAGCCCGATGCTTAAATTTTTATAGTTTACGCGTTTTAGGCGTAGATTTGCAAACTGCGGCATCATCTCGGCGTGGTGGATGATAGGACCGGCTAAAAGATGCGGGAAATACGTAACGAAAAGCGCGTAGCGAAGGAAGCTTGGTTCTTTTACTTTTTCATGATAGCAATCTACCAAAAACGCTATTTGCGTAAAGGTAAAAAAGCTGATGCCAAGAGGCAAAACGACGTGATGCAGCGGCACGTCGGCACCGAAAATTCCGTTAAAATTCGCTATCAAAAAATCGGTGTATTTGTAGTAGGCCAGCAAGGCTAAATTTGCCGCGATGCCCGCCCATAAAATAAGCCTTTTGCGGGAAGGGTGTTTGCAAAGCAGATGACCGACGTAGAAGTTAAAAGTAATCGAACATAAAATAAGCGGAATATAAATAAAATTCCAATATCCATAAAAAAATAGCGAAGCGACAGTGAGCCATAAAATGCTTAGTTGGATTAGCTTAAATTTATTTAATATAAAATAAACGCTAAAAGTAATCGGCAAGAAAAAAACGATGAATGCAAATGAATTAAAAAGCATCTCACTCCTTGTTTAAAAAAGAGTTTAAATATACTCAAATTTGATTTAAATTAAGCTTTTTAATCCTAAATTTGATAAAATCGCTCAAATTTCACCAAAAGGATCAAATTTGAGAAGCGACATCATCAAAAAAGGCTATACGCGCACGCCGCACAGAAGCTTGCTAAGAGCAACGGGACTAAAGGACGAGGACTTTGAAAAGCCGTTTATCGGCGTAGCAAACAGCTTTATCGAGATCATCCCGGGGCACTTTTTCCTCAACAAATACTCCGAAATTTTAAAAGACGAGATACGCAAAAACGGCTGCGTGCCCTTTGAGTTTAACTGTATCGGCGTGGATGACGGCATCGCGATGGGGCACAGCGGGATGCTTTATAGCCTACCTAGCCGCGAGCTGATCGCAAATTCCATAGAAACGGTGATGAACGCGCACGCCCTAGACGCCCTTGTGTGCATGCCAAACTGCGATAAAATCGTACCTGGCATGGTGATGGGCGCGCTTCGCGTGAACGTACCGACGGTTTTCGTTAGCGGCGGTCCGATGAAAAAGGGCTACACCAAAAAAGGCGAGCCGATCGACCTATCCACGGCGTTTGAGGCTGTGGGTAAATTTGAAACCAAAGAGATCAGCGCCGAAGAGCTAAAAGAGATCGAGTGCAAAGCCTGTCCAAGCGGCGGTAGCTGCTCGGGGATGTTTACGGCAAACTCGATGAACACGCTATGCGAAGCGATGGGTATCGCGCTAAAAGGCAACGGCACCGTGCCTGCGCTTACGCCAGAGCGAGAGGAGCTTATCAGGCAGGCTGGACGTCGCATCTGCGAGATCGCGCTAGATGAAAAATACAAAATCCGCAACATCGTGAACGAAAAATCGATCCAAAACGCCCTCGTAGTCGATATGGCGATGGGCGGCAGCAGCAACACCGTGCTGCACATCCTAGCTATAGCGCGCGAAGCGGGAGTAAATTTGCAAATCGCAAGCCTAAACGACATCAGTCGCAAGATCGCGCATATCGCCAAAATCAGCCCGAGCCTGCCAAACGTGCACATGGAGGACATCGACCGCGCGGGCGGCCTAAGCGCCGTGATAAACGAAATTTCGCGCCGCGACAACGGATTGCTGGATCTGGGCGCGCCGACCGTCACGGGCGAGAGTCTAGGCGAGCGCGTCGGAGCTAGCGTCATAAAAGACGAAGAGGTCATCCATAAGGTCGAAAACGCCTATTCGGACGTGGGCGGACTAGCGATTTTGTTTGGAAATTTAGCCGAGCAAGGCTGCGTCATAAAAACCGCAGGCATCATCGGCGAGCGTAAATTTAGCGGCAAGGCCGTGTGCTTTAACAGCCAAGACGAGGCGATAGAGGGGATATCAAGCGGCAAGGTAAACAAAGGCGACGTGGTCGTCATCCGCTACGAAGGGCCGCGCGGAGGCCCGGGTATGCAGGAGATGCTAAGCCCAACGAGCCTAATCATGGGGCGAGGCCTGGGCGCGGACGTGGCGCTGATCACGGACGGCAGATTTAGCGGCGCGACGAGGGGGCTAAGCATCGGACACGTGAGCCCCGAGGCTGCCGAAGGCGGTATGATCGGACTGCTACAAGACGGCGACATCATCGATATCGACGTGGATACGTACGCGATAAACGTGCGCCTAAGCGAAGAGCAGATCGCCGCTCGCAGAGCTAAATTTAAGCCGATCGAAAAACCGCTGCCGTTTCGCTGGCTACGAATGTATCGCAAGCTTGTAACAAATGCAAGCAACGGAGCGATTTTGGAGGCGTAGGACTTTATATCTAAGATATTTTGGTCAAAACGCTAGGTTCTCTTTGGTCTAAATGCGCGCAAAACGGTAGCAACTAAAGAGAACCGTTTAAAACATCTCGTAAAAGCAAAATCAGGCGATAGATGCCGGCCGAAAGTTGGAGTAAAAGATCTAAACGAAAACAAAACAGATGGTTATAGATTTTATATTTTAGATAAAAATATCGCAAATTAATCTAGCTACATTTTAATTTTATTTAATAATATTTTAGCTACAATTCTTACTTCTTAGCGTCAAGTTTGACGACCACGTTTTTAGGATACTTAGATGACTACCTCATAGATACGTGCTTGATCTCAAATTTAGTCTCGCGGGGCGAGGAAATTAATACAAAGAAAATTTATGTTTAAAGAATTTAGAACGAAATATCTAACGAATTTCTGGAACGTCGGGCAGGCGATGATTATCTTAGCCATCGTCGCGACCGTGTATTTTGGGATTTTTGGCGGCGGATGGGCGGTAACTGGCGAGATGACGCGCTGGGGCGGCGAGTTTTTGGAGCTTTTTGGGATGGATCTTAGCGGCTATTCCTACTACAAGATCACGAACCTTGATGATAACCCGCTCACGCGCTTTGAAGGGCTTATGCTAATAGGTATGTTTGTAGGCGCTACGATTGCGGCGTTTATGGCGAACAAGGTCAAATTTCGCCTACCCGCAAGCAAAATTCGCGTTTTTCAAGCTATCGTCGGCGGCTTGCTTTCGGGATTTGGCGCGCGTTTAGCATTTGGCTGCAACTTGCTTGATTTTTTCACCGGACTGCCGTATTTTTCGCTACATACGTGGCTTTTTGCCGTGTTTATGGTGCTTGGCATCTACGTCGC
Organism: uncultured Campylobacter sp.; assembly: GCA_963516335.1. Lineage (GTDB taxonomy): Bacteria > Campylobacterota > Campylobacteria > Campylobacterales > Campylobacteraceae > Campylobacter_A. The sequence goes on from CAUQCZ010000013.1 coordinate 8,706, forward strand.
CGTCAAGGTCGGCAAGCTACCCGTCTTTATGCCTAAAACCGAGCTTAAAAACTTCGGCCCAAAAGGCAAGGGCACGACGCACGACAAAGGCCGCGCCGACCGAAATTTCGCCATAGGCGTGATTATCGCGATTTTAGCGATTATATGGTTTGCGTATCTTTTAATGCAGGCGCCAGCGCTCGATCTAAAAGTCAAAGCCAGCATCTTGCCGCTTGGACTGCTTTTTGGGCTGGTTTTTGGCTTTATCATCTCAAAGGGTCAAATTTGCTTTACTTCGTGCTTTCGCGACCTATTTTTATTCGGCCGCGACGTTGCGACGAAGGGCGCGTTTTACGGCATGATCATCGCCACGCTCATCGTTTTCGTGCTGATGCTAAACGGCTACGTCGGCAAGGTTACGAATTTCTCGCCGGCGGTTGCGATCGGAGCGTTTTTATTCGGATTCGGTATCGTATTTGCGGGCGGCTGCGAGTGCGGCTGGACGTATAGAGCCACCGAGGGACAGCTGCACTTTATGATCGTGGGCGTCGCAAACGTCGTAGGAACCATGGTGCTAGCCCTTAGCTACGATCTCATCCCGACCTGGATCAAAGACGGCCCGAAAATCCAGCTTTTAGAGGTATTCGGTCCGCTGGGCGGCTTAGCGGTAAATTTATGTTTATTCGTTTCGGCGCTGCTGCTGGTGTTTATCTACAAACGAAATTTCTTCGCCAAAGGAGGCTACTAAGATGCATGAAGACGATTTTGAAATAAGCTATACGCTCGATATCCTAGGCGAGGCTTGCCCTATGCCCGCAGTCGCGACGCTAGAAATCCTGCCGAAAATGAAAAGCGGCGAGGTGCTAGAAGTGCTTTGCGACTGCCCGCAGGCGATAAACTCGATCCCTTATGACGCGAGAAACAGGGGCTTTGAAGTGCTTAAAATCGAGCAAGACGGCCCGACGCTTAGATTTATCATCAAAAAGCCTTAATTAAATTTCGGTGCAGAGCAGGGTTTAGACGCGCCTTGCTCTATTTTGCTACAGCGGGCGGGCAAGTTTGCCACTTGCAGAGTAAAATTTGCTCGTCCGCCGCGTTTTGCTTATTCTGCACGCTTAAATTTATGATTCGTGCGGCATTTTGCACTGCCGCTTTCGTCATACCGAAAATTTACCCGCCGCACGCGTATTTCGTATTTTTGCGTTTAAATTCGCAACTCGGAAAAACTCGGAGCAAATTTAAAACGCGAAATTTACAACTAGGCAAATCAGATCCGCTTTGCCAAAGCGTCAAAATTTCATAATTTGGCTCGCGTCGGTCAAATTTAAACCGGCGCATAAGCCTTAAATTTTATTATCTTGCTAGCGCTAAATTTAGCCGCAAATTTACTCAAATTTACTTTGCCAGCTCAAAAATCTCTTTGATATTTTCCTTCGTGTATAGCTTGTCTTTGCGCCAGTTTGCCGCGTAGTCGTAGGCTAAATTCACGACCTCGTCTAGCGTTTCGCCCTCTATGCCGACGGCTTTTAGGCTAACGGGAGCGCCGATTTTGCTAAGCCACGCTTTAAAGGCGGCGATGCCTTCATCAGCCGAATTTGCGCCGAAAATCTCGCGCGCAAAACGCTCGAATGCGCCCAAATTTCGGCTCTTATACCACTTCATCCACGCAGGCATTATGACTGCTAGACCTGCTCCGTGCGCGCAGTTTACGACCGCACTCATGGCGTGCTCGAGCATGTGGTTGGGGTAGGAGTAGCCGTGCGTGCCGACGTATGTTAGGCCGTTTAGCGCCATCGTCGCCGCCCAGGCAAACTCGGCTCTGGCATCGTAGTCGTCGGGGTCAGCTAGTAAAATTTCAGTCGTTTTCATCACGGTTTTGATATTGGCTTCGATGTAGAGATTGATGATGCCAGGCTGTACGCTCGCGGTGAAGTACCCCTCTATGCTGTGCGCTATGACGTCGGCGGCAGAGTAGGCTAGGTACTCGCGGCTCACGCTAGCTTGTAGCTGCGGGTTTACGACCGAGACTAGCGGATATAGGACGTCGCCGTGGATGGAGAATTTTTGCTTCGTAGCTTCGTTTGTCACGACCGCGCCCGAGTTCATCTCGCTGCCTGTCGCCGCAAGGGTGATAATGTCAAAAATTTTTAGCGCGCGGCTCGGGTTTTTACCAGTGAAAAAGTCCCACACGTCGCCCTCGTATGGCGCGCCTGCGGCGATGGCTTTGGCGCTATCTAGACAGGAGCCTCCGCCTACGCTTAGCACGCTATCGGCGTTAAATTTCCTAGCTAGCTCTATGCCTTCGTAAACTTTGCTTAGTACGGGGTTGCTAACCACGCCGCCAAGCTCTATAAACTCTATGCCGTTTTCTTTTAGGCTAGCTGCGACCGTATCGAAGAGTCCGTCTTTTTTGATGCGGTCGCTACCGTAGATCAGTAGGGTTCTTTTAGCGTCAAATTCGCGCATATAAAGCCCGATATCTCGCTCTTTGCCTCTGCCGAATTCTATTTTTGTGGGGTTGTGAAAAGTGAAGTCAAACATCTCGTTCTCCTTAAAATTTTAGCCTCATTATAGCGATAAAAGCTAAAATTTAAGCAGAACGAGATTTGCGGTTCAGCGCTTATTCGCGCAAATTTCCAAAGTATTTGTCGTCGTTTTTCTCGACGTGCTTGATGTTAAAATGGACGAATTTATATCCGCCAAAAAGCGCCAAAACCCAAAGAAAAAGAAAAAATATCGCTTCTATCATTTTTATCCTTAATACGCGTGATGATCGCGCTCTATCTCGCTTGCGGTGATCTTTTTGCTATCCATCGCGCGCCAGACCGCGACGATATAGCCCAAAACTACGGGCACCAAAAAGCTTACGTAAAACATTACGTTTAGCGTGTAGCGGCTGGAGCTTGCGTTTTTGATGGTTAGCGAGCTTTGTAAATCGCTAAACGACGGATAAAACGCCGTGCCGTTTAGCCCCGATATCAAAAATAACGCGGTAACTACGAGCACGACGCCCGCGCCAAAAGGCACGATGCCGTAGATGCTTTTCGTAAACGCGCCCTTAAATACGCCAAACAGCACGCCGCAAACGCCCGCGACCGCCGCAACGGCTATTATCGGCATATCGGCGAAATTACGAGCGTATTTAAACGCGACTACGGAAACTTCGCCCGCTTCGTCGTAACCAAAGCCCGGCTTGCTAAGCACCCAAGCGGCAAAAGCTAGAAAAAACGGCAAAAACAAAATCGTATTTTTTAGCGCCGCTTTTCTAGCATTAGCTCTTATCTCCTCATCGTCGATGTTGTTGATGAGGTAGAGCGCTCCGCCTACGCGAGAGAGAAAAAATACCGCGATGCCTAGCGGATAGAGCATGATATTGCCAAGCGCTTCAAGTCCTCGAAACGGCGTTTGCCACTGTACGAAGTTGTGCTCGTTTAGTAAAAAGTCGCTCCCCGAAAAAAACGTGCTGACCGCCATGCCGATGAGTGTAACGCCTAAAGAGCCGTTTATGAAAAGGAAAATTTCATAGGTTTTTTGACCTAGGAAGTTGTCCGGTTTTTTGCGGTATTCGTAGCTCACGGCTTGAAGGATAAAGCAAAACAAAATCGCCAGCCACACCCAGTACGCGCCGCCGAAACTCGTGGCGTAAAATAGCGGAAACGCCGCAAAGCACGCGCCGCCAAACATTACGAGCGTGGTAAAAGTAAGCTCCCATTTGCGCCCGATAGAATTTATCACCATGTCCTTTTGAAGCTCGTTTTTACAAAGCCCGAAAAGTAGCGTCTGTCCGCCCTGAACGAACATCATAAACACTAGCAAACCGCCTAGCAAGCTAACTACGCACCACCAGTAAATTTGTAAAAATTCTAAACTAAGCATGGTTTTCAAATCCTATTTTTATCTGTTTTAGCATGATTTTTATCTCGGCTATCAAAAGCACCGTAAATAAAACGGCAAATAGCCAGAACGAAATTTTGACGTTGGTGTCGGCTAAATTCGTCGCTCCCACGCCTACGGTCATGAGATCTTGCACGACCCACGGCTGGCGCCCTACTTCGGCTACTATCCAGCCCGCCTCGATCGCTACCAGTCCTAGCGGGATACTAAATACGCACGCCCACAGCAGCTTTTTGAAATTTTCGATATCGTTTGCCATCGTAAGATACGTAACGACCAAAAATAACGCTAAAAAGTAAGTGCCCAGAGCCACCATCAAGTGAAAGCTATAAAACGTAGTGCCTACCGGCGGTACGGCGCTTTCCGGGGATTTTAGGTAGCCGTAGCCTAGAAATTTCATATTTTGAGCCAGAGTTTGCTCTGCTTGCTCCATCGCGGCTTTATCGCCAGATTTTTTAGCGGCGTTGTAGCTAGCTAGCGCGCTAACGGCTAGCGAGCCTTTGGCCATCTTGCTTGCGACGCTTTCTATATTTTGCGCTTCGTTGCCGTAGACTAGATCCTCGATGCCCGGAGTAAAGCTATCAAATTTTCTAGTAGCCATGATTCCAAGCGCGTAAGGCACTTTTAGCTCAAACAAAAACGTATCCTTGCCGTCGCCGGGTTTTTTAGACGGATCTAGCACGCCCATCGCGACTAGGCCGGCGTTTTGTTCGCCTTTATAAAGGCCTTCCATAGCGGCTAGTTTCATCGGCTGGGTGCGCGCGACCTGATATGCGCTCTCGTCGCCGCTAAACATCAAAAACAGCGACGTCGCAAGCCCGAAGCTCGCCGCTACGACGATTGATTTTTTAGCCATGATTAGGTGGCGTCCTTTTAGGATAAACCACGCCGAAATGCCTATAACAAAAAGCGCG
>CAUQCZ010000014.1:0-13239 GCA_963516335.1 uncultured Campylobacter sp.
CAAACGATGATGCTCTGCAAGGACGGAAAGAAAAAGAGGCGGGTTTATTATGAGCTCACTCAAATTTTACCGGGCGTTAGCCCTATTAAAATCATAACTCCGCAAGGCGTAGGCGCGGAAATAAGAGTGTATGAACGCGTAAAAACGATAGAACCAAAAAAATTAAAAAGGAAAAATAAATGAAAATAGCCGTTATCGGACTAGGATACGTCGGGTTGCCTTTGGCGGCGGCGTTTAGCGAGAAATACGAAGTCACGGGCTTTGACGTAAACGCTGCCCGCATCGAGGAGCTAAAAAGCGGATATGATCGCACGTTGGAGCTAAGCAGCGAACAGATGAAAAAAGCGATAGAGAACGGTATGAAATTTAGCCTAAATTTGGACGATATAAAGGAGTGTAATTTCTTTATCGTTACCGTCCCGACGCCGATAGATAAGAATAAGCGCCCTGATTTGACGCCCGTCGTAAAAGCTACACAAAGCGTCGCTAAGGTGCTAAAAAAAGGCGATATCGTCGTGTATGAAAGCACCGTGTATCCGGGCGTCACGGAGGAGATTTGCGTGCCGCTGCTTGAACAAAGCGGGCTTAAATTTAACGAGGACTTTTTCTGCGGATACTCGCCTGAGCGCATAAATCCGGGCGATAAAGAGCACACGGTAACAAAGATCAAAAAAATCACTAGCGGCTCGACGCCCGAAGTAGCCGAAAAGGTCGACGAGGTCTACCGTTCGATCATAACGGCCGGCACGCACAAAGCGCCTACTATCAAGGTCGCTGAGGCCGCAAAGGTCATCGAAAATACGCAGCGCGACATAAACATCGCCTTTATGAACGAGCTTGCGATGATATTTAACAAGATGAACATCGACACGAACGCCGTTTTGCAGGCGGCGGGCACGAAGTGGAATTTCTTAAATTTCCGTCCGGGGCTAGTGGGCGGCCACTGCATCGGCGTGGATCCATACTATCTCACGCACAAGGCGCAGGAGCTTGGTTTTCATCCAGAGATGATCCTGGCCGGACGCCGCATCAACGACAATATGGGCAAATACGCCGCCGATCAGGTCGTAAAACTAATGATAAAAAGGGGCGTTTTGATAAATTCGGCTCGCGTTTTGGTGCTTGGACTTACGTTTAAGGAAAACTGCCCGGATATCCGCAACTCGCGCGTGATAGACGTGATCGAGGAGCTTAGGGATTTTGGTTGCCGCGTAGACGTCTACGATCCGTGGGCGGATGAAGCGGAGGTGAAGCGCGAGTACGGCTTGACGCCGCTAAAAAGCTTCGACGAGGCGGACTACGACTGCGTCGTGATCGCCGTCGCTCACGATAAATTTAAAGGGTTAAAATTTAGCAAAGCTCTCGTTTACGATATCAAAAACGTTTACGAAAACGCCGACGCAAGGCTGTAATGCTCGTAAATTTGATCAGCTCCATCGTCGTTTTTATCGTCTCGATGGGGATAAATTTTTTCCTCACGCCCTACATTTTAAAGAGCCTAGGCAACGAAGCCTACGGCTTTGTCGGGCTGTCCAACGCTATCGTGGCCTACGCTTTAGTCGTAACCGCGGCGATAAACTCCGTTAGCGGCCGCTTCGTCGCGTACGAGTGGCATAGAGACGATACCCGCGCGGCTAACGCCTACTACTCGTCGGTTCTAGTCGTAAATATCTTTTTTTGCGTTCTTATTTTGTTTGGTGCGGGCATTTTTATCTTAAATTTACAAAGCGTGCTAAACGTGAGCGACGCGCTGCTAGGCGACGTGCGGCTTACTTTCGCGTTTTATTTTATAAATTTTTGCGTCGGGCTTTTTAACGGTGTCATCAGCGTCTCGATGTTTATCAAAAACAAGCTCTACATCATCTCCGTTCGCAACGCCGCGTCTAGCGCCATTTTAGCCGCTCTCATCGTAGCGCTTTTTTATTTTTTCAGACCGATGATCGCATATATCGCGATCTCCGCTCTAGTCGCATCGCTATTTGTTTTTTTTACGAGCGTTTGGGTTTCGCGCCGCATTACTCCGGAGCTTAAATTTAACCCCCGCGAATTTGACTTTGCGCGGATAAAAGAGCTTTTGAAATCTGGCGTCTACAATAGCTTTAACGCCCTAAACCGCGTGCTTATGAGCGGTATGGATCTGTTTATCTGCAACATATTTTTAAGCGGCAACGCAACGGGAATTTTAGCCGTTTCAAAGGCGGCTCCGATTATTTTAGAGAGCTTTGTGGCACAGCTTAGCGCTATATTTGCGCCCAAATTCGTCGAGCACTACTCCAAATCAAATTTGACCGCGCTTGTTGCGGAGGCTAAATTTTCGATGAGAGTTACAGCTTTTGTCATGAGCGTACCGGCGGCTATTTTCGTGGCTTTCGGGCGCGAATTTTACACGCTTTGGTTACCGTTTAAAAGCGCGGACGAGATAAGTCTAATCTATAATCTCTCGATGATAACTCTAGTGCCGATTATATTTATCAGCTACGTTTTTTCGCTTTTTAATCTCGACGGCGCGACGAATAAACTAAAACGCCCCGCGATAGCAAACACGATTTTGGGCGCGGGCACGATTTTGGCGCAGATTGCCGTGCTTAAATTTACGCCTTACGGCATTTACGGTATGACGGCCGTCGGCGCCGCGCTTTATTCGGTGCGCATTTTGGGATTTGACCTCATAAACGCCGCGTTAAATTTGAGCCTGCCGCTTACTACTTTTTACGGCGTTTATTTTAAAAATTTAGCCGTTTTCGCAGCCGTTTGCGGACTGTTTTTTTGGCTGCGAAATTTCGTGCAAATTTCAAGCTGGGGCGAATTTGCCGCGTATTCGGCGGTTTTGCTTGCGATCGGTTACGCCGCGAGCCTATTTTTGATATTTGATAAAAGAGAACAACTAGTGGTGATAAATAAAATCAAATCGAAGTTTAAAAGATGAAAAATTTAGTATTCGTTATTTCGCTAAAAAGCGACGAGGCGCGCAGGCAAAAACTAAAAGAGCGGTTTAAAAACTACGGCGAATTTAAGCTAGTCGAGGCGACCGACGGCAGAACAATGAGTGCAAAGGAGTACTACGGCTACGCGCTGCCTAGCCTCGAGGCTTACGGCAGACTGCTAAGCCCGTCCGAGGTCGGTTGCTCGCTCTCTCACGTGCGAGCTTACGAAGAGTTTTTAAAAAGCGACGCCGGCTTTGCGCTCATCTTAGAAGACGACGTCATCGGAGATGAAAGCGGCGTAAACAAAGCGTTTGAAACGGCTACTAAGATGGAGACGGGCTCGGCGCTCATTTGCGGCGCGCAAGACGGGCTGGAGGGGCGATTTAGCGCATTTGGCAAAAAGCTGGAGGATGATTTTTGGCTAGTCTCAAAGCGATCTTACGGCACGATTTACCGAGCGGCGGCCTACGTGCTCGATAGGTGCGCGGCGGAAGCTATTTTACAAACGCACGAAAAGGCGCTTTGCGTGGCTGATTTTTGGCGGATTTTGCTTTTACAAAACGGCTTAAAGATGTATTTTAGCGATATTTTCGCGCATCCGACCGATTTAGCGGACTCAAATATCCAAGCCGAGCGGGTGCAAAGAGCGCAGGCAAAAGTCTCGCCGCTAGCTCGCCTAAATAGCTTAAAATATGTCGCCGCAACGCGCTTTGAAGCGGCAATTTTAGGCTATGAGCGGATATTTAAAAGATAAGAAACTAAGCGATTATAAAGCTCAAAATTTATAAAATCAATAATTTTGAAGATTTATTAAATTTTCGCGCATCGATTAAAATTTGGAGAGAGAATGAAGGTTTTATTTATAATTTCGACACTGCAAGCAGGCGGCGCCGAGCGCGTGATGAGCTTGCTGGCGAGCTATTTTGCGAAATTTCACGACGTAACGCTTTTAAAATTTGACACCAAACCGCCGTTTTACGAGCTAGACGAGAGGATAAAGCTGATCGATCTGCCTTTCCCGATGGTGAAAAAGGGCTTTTTCGCAAATTTAATCAGGCGCGTGAAAAAGTTTTTTTATCAGCGAAATTTGATCAAAAACGGCGGATTTGACGTCGTTATCTCCTCGATGGACAGCACCAATATCAACGTGATTTTGTCGAATTTGTTTATAAACAAGCCGCTTTTTATCAGCGAGCATTCAAGCGCCGATTTTTTCAAAGGGCGCGGCTGGCTGTTTTTACGCCGTATGCTCTATCCGCTAGCTAGCGGACTCACGGTACTTACAAAAGAAGACTACGAATACTATAGCTTCGTAAAAAATAAAACCGTAATGTACAATCCGATGTTTGAAGCCAAAAAACAGGGCTTGCCGAAGGAAAATATCATCCTTTTCGTCGGTCGTCTCATCTCGCTCAAGGGTTGCGACGTATTTTTAAAAGCCATGAGCTTAGTCGATAAAGAGCTTTTAAAAAACTGGAAAATCGTGATAGCGGGCGCGGGCGAAGAGAGGCAAAGACTAGAGCTCATCGCGCACGAGCAACTGCATCTAAATGCCGAATTTATCGGGCAAACGAGCGACGTCGCTTCGCTTTACGAAAGATCTAAAATTTTAGTCTCAAGCTCCAAAACCGAAGGCTTGCCAAACGTTTTAATCGAGAGCGTATTTTTTAACTGCGCCAGGGTGGCGACTGCTACAAGCGGCGCAAAAGAGCTCATCGAGGACGGCAAGGATGGATTTTTGGTGCCGATAGACGACGTAAAAGCGCTCGGAAGTAAAATCGAACTCTTGATGCGCGACGAGGAACTTAGGCAAGAGCTGGTAAAAAACGCCAACGAGCGCAAAAACGCCTTTAAAACCGATCAAATTTATCAAAAGTGGATGGATTTTATCACGCAAAATATAAAGAGCTAAAATGCTAAAAGTAAGCATAATAATCCCAACCTACAACCGCAAAGAGCTTTTTGAAGCCGCCCTAAAAAGCGCGCTGGCTCAAGACTACGAAAATAAAGAGATCATAATCAGCGACGATAACTCAAACGACGGTACGCGCGAGCTTGCGCAAAGTTACGTCGCTAAATTTGACAACGTAAAATACGTCTTAAACCAAACTTACGACCGCGGCCCAAACGGTAATAAAAACAACGGTTTTGACCACGCTAGCGGCGATGCTTTCGTGATACTAGACGACGATGACCTGCTGATAGAAGGCGCCATAAGCAAGATGGCGGCCGTGCTAGAGCAGGGCTATGCTAGCGTCTGGGCAAACTGTTACTTTGAGATTGACGGCGAGCCGACGACGAAATTTTCGGGATTTGGACTGAGTAAAAGCGGGGAAATTTCGCCGCAGGACTACTACGACGGCAAGATAACGGGCGAGTTTTTGATAATGTTTCGCCGCGACGCGATCGGTCAGAGGCGCTTTGAAAAGGGGCTTTACGGTAGCGAAAATACGCTTTGGATCTATCTTTTTGACCTTCCTGCTTACTATCTGCACGATGCAGTGCGTATTTACCGCTTTCACCGCAGCGACAGCGTCACGATAAACTCGTTTAAACGCCCGCTTTGCATAATGAAAGGCTACGCGATGACTGCGGAGCTCATTTTGCAAAAGATCGCCGAGAAAAACGCGCAAGCAAGCAACGCAAATTCGGCCGAGCCAAAATTTCGCGTAAATGACGCTCATATCGCGATCCTATATAAAATGGCGGCGTACTATGCAAAATTTGGCGGCGAATACAAAAAAATGTACGAATATCTTTTTAAAAGCCTCAAATTTAAATTTACAAAAGAAGCGCTGGCGATGCTGATTTTAAGCCCGTTTCCAAAGTCGATGATTTTGTTTTTAACTAAAATTCGCGTTTGGATATACAAAAAAACGCACGGCGAATGAAAAAATTAGCCGTTTTTCTCTACTCGATGGGGCCGGGCGGCGCGGAGCGCGTGGTTTCAAATCTGCTCCCCGCTCTATGTGAAAAATACGAAGTTCATCTCGTTTTGATGAGCGAGGTCGTAGCCTACGAGATACCAAGCGCGGTAAAAATCCACTTCCTCGAGCGCTCAGATCCCTATGAAAGCGGCGTAAAAAAGCTTTTTCGTTTGGGACTTTTGTTTCCGTTTCTAGCCTTAAATTATAAAAAACTTTGCGACGATTTGGCTATCGACCTGCATTTTGTCTTAATGAACCGGCCTTGTTATATCGCACTTTTAGCAAGGATCGCCGGAGTAAAAGGACGTATGGTAATAAGCGAGCGCAGCTGTCCGTCGGTCATCTATAAAAGCGGCATTAGCGGGCTTGCCAATAGAATTTTGGTTAAGGCGCTGTATCCTAGGGCCGATCTTATCCTTGCTAACGCGCAGGGAAACGCCGATGATCTCGTGCGAAATTTTGGCTGCGACGCCGCAAAAACTAAGGTGCTATATAACGCGGTCGATTTAGCGGCGATAAAAACTCTCGCAAACGAGCCGCTAGAGGATAAATTTAAGCCGTTTTTTCTAAATATCGGCCGGCTTGATAGCGGTAAAAATCAAGCGATGCTAATAAGAATAATCGCAAATTTAAACGACGAGCGCGCGACGCTTGGGATACTCGGCAAAGGGCCTTTGCAAGGCGAGCTTCAAAATTTGATCGACGAGCTTGGCGTAAGCTCGCGCGTAAAGCTGCTAGGCACGGATAAAAATCCGTTTAAATTTATCAAAAACGCGCAGTGTTTCGTTTGCGCTTCGCGGTTTGAGGGCTTTTCAAACGTGCTTTTAGAGGCGCTTGCTTGCGAGAAATTTATCGTCTCCACCGATCATAGAAGCGGCGCTAGAGAGCTTCTAGGCGACGATGAGTACGGCATTTTAACGCCAGTTGACGACAAAAAAGCTATGGAGGCGACGATGAGGCGAGCGCTTGAGGATGAAAATTTGAGGCGAGATTATGAAAAAAGAGCGTACGGCCGCGTAGCAAAATTTGATAAAAACGCCGTCGCGGCGCAGCTCATAGGATATTTAGAGGGTGAAAATGGCGAGTAAAATTTTAGAATTCCCCGGCAAATTTAAATTCTCAAAGCAAACTTGTTTTTTAATACTTGCGGCGTTTGTTTTTAGCGTAGTTTGCAGGCTGTACTGGGTGTACTGGGCGGGCGAATACCAGCACTTTTTCTGGAACGATCAGCTGATGATCAGTACAAACGACGGCTATGCCTTTGCCGAGGGCGCGCGCGATATGATAGCGGGCTTTCATCAGCCAAACGACCTTAGTTACTACGGCCGCTCGATGCCGACTCTTACGTATTTTTTGTATCAAATTTTGCCTTTTAGCTTCGAGAGCATTTTGCTTTATATGAGCGTGTTTTTTAGCTCGCTTATCGTTATTCCCGTGATTTTGATAGCCAAAGAGTACGAGATGCCAGGCGCGGGCTTTGCGGCGGCGCTGCTAGCTAGCATCGCAAACAGCTACTATAACCGCACGATGGCGGGCTACTACGACACCGATATGCTCACGATCGTGCTGCCTGCGTTTAGCGTCTGGGCGATGATACGCCTCGCGCAGAAAAAAAACGTAAACGATCTCATTTTTATCCCGATTTTTATCCTGATAAACGACTGGTGGTATCCGAGCTCGTACTCGCTAAATTTTGCGATGCTGGGCGCTTTTTTGCTCTATACTTTGATTTTCGATAGGAAAAACGCGCTAAATTACGAGGCCGTTATTTTGATGATAGTCGCACTTACCTATATCGATTTTTACGCTAAAAGCGCGCTTGCGGTCGCGCTTTATCTAGCGATGAGATTTCGTCCGCAGATCTGGGATAAGCGCTTTGTCGCGGCTTGCCTTGCTTTAGCCGTCGCGCTTCTAGGTTTTAGCGGCGGGCTAAATCAAATTTTATTTCAGCTTAAATTTTACGTATTTCGCGGGGTTTCGGAGAGTAGCGAGCCCGTTTTTCATTTTTACAACGTAAATAAAACGATAGTGGAAATGGATGATTTTTCGTTTGAGTTTAACTCGATAAACGCCTTTGCTAAGCGTATCAGCGGGCATATCGCGACATTTGCCTTGTCGCTGGTCGGAGTTGCCGCGCTGTGTTTTAAATTTCGCTCCTTTTTGCTTGCGCTTCCTATGCTAGCGCTCGGGTTTTTAGCGCTAAAAGGCGGGCTTAGATTTACCATTTACTCCGTGCCGATTATGGCGATAGGGTTTGGATATTTCGCGGTTCTTTGCGTGGATTTTTTCAAAAAAGATAAAATTTTAGACAAATTTTGCGCCGTTTGCGTTGCGGCGCTTCTTGCGTTTTTCTTTTTATATTTTGATAAATACTACAGCCTCTTGCACGGCAAATCTCCCCTTTTTGCTCCAAATTTCAGCGGCGAGGCGAGCTCTGGCGTATATCTAGCTACGCTTGCGGCGGCGGCGCTTGTTTGCGGGGCGGCTTATTTTACGGTTTCGGGCTTAAACTCGCTCAAAAAACACTCGCTTTTAGAAAAAATTTGCGTCTTTTGTATCGCAGCGCTTTCTTTGATGCCGTGTCTTGAGCACATTTACGTCTATAAGGTCGGCACGGTCTTTGCCAAAAGCGAGGTGGAGAGCCTAGATAAACTACGCAAAATAGCAGGGCGCGAAGACTACGTGCTGGCGTGGTGGGACTACGGCTATCCGATCCGCTACTACGCAGACGTCAAGACCCTCATCGACGGCGGCAAGCACCTAGGCAGGGATAACTTCGCGGTTAGCTTCGCGCTAGCGGCTAATCAACGTATGTCGGCAAATATGGCGCGCCTAGAGGTCGAGTACACAGAGCGAAATTTTAGCGAGAAATTCGGGCTAAATTTGGCGCAGATGATGAAGGACTATAACGCGACTAACGTAAATTTGTTTTTGTATTCGCTAAACGACAAGGATTTTCGCCCGCCGCAAAAAACGCGCGAGATTTACTATTATTTACCGGACTCCATGCTTGATATCTTTAGCACCGTTTTGCGCTTTTCAAACCTTGATCTAAACAGCGGCGAGGAGTACGGGGCTATATTTTATCCGGGCAAGCCTTACTCCATAGACGAGGATACGATAAATATCGGCGGAGGTTTTAGCGTATCGGGCGACGCGTCTAAAGTCTATATCGGCGAGCGCGAAATGTCTGTAAATACGTACTTTGAAACAAGCTATGACGAGAAAGACAAGCTAGTCGTAAAAAAGCACGAGATGAACGCGGACGGTAAAATTTATCTCATTTTTATGAAGGATTACAGGCGGTTTTTGGTGCTTGACGAAGCGGTGCTAAACTCGGCCTATATACAGCTTTTCGTGCTCGAAAACTACGACAAAGAGCTGTTTGAGCCGGTAGTTTTAAACGGCGCGGTTAAAATTTATAGGTTGCTAAGATGAGGGCGGTAAATTTGATCAAGGCGCGGGTATCCGCTAAATTTGCGATAGAGGTTTTTTAAATGGCAAAATTTGGATTTTTATCTCACGCCGATATGAGCATTTATTTTTTCCGCGCGCCGATAATGCGCGAGCTAAAGCGGCTCGGGCACGAGGTTTTTGCTATCGCTCCAAAGGGCGACTACACGGATAGGCTAAAAAGCGAGTTTAACTGCGTGACATACGAGCTTGACCGCGCGAGCCTAAATCCTCTAACCGTGCTTGAAAACTCGAAAAAGCTGGCCGAGATTTTGCGCGGGCTAAGCTTAGACCTACTGCAAACCTCGGCGCACAAGTCAAACGTGTTCGGCACCTTTGCGGCTAAAAAGGCGGGCATAAAGCGCGTGATAAATTTAGTCGAGGGGCTTGGCAGCTTTTATATCGATAACGACTTAAAAACCCGTCTGGTGCGCGCCGCGATCGAGACGCTTTATAAAAAAGCGTTAAAGATGAGCGACGGCTGCGTTTTCGTAAACGAGGCTGATCCTGCGTATTTTCTAGCTCGCGGGCTGATTGCCGAAGAGAAAATTTTTAAGATAAAAAGTGTGGGCGTGGATACGCTCAAATTTGACGAAAACAGCGTGTCGGCCGCAAATTTGGGCGAGGATCTGCGCGGCAAAAAAATCGTGCTGATGATAGCGCGCGCGATGTGGCACAAGGGCGTGCGCGAGTTTTACGAGGCGGCCGAACTTTTGCGCGGGCGCGATGACTGCGCGTTCGTCTTTGCGGGCGAAGGGTTTGAAGGAAACAAAAGTACTGCCGACGCGAAGTTTTTAAAGGGCGGAGCGGTGCGGTATCTGGGCGCTAGAGATGACGTGCCTGAGCTTTTAAAGGCTAGCTATTTGCTTGCGCTTCCAAGCTACAAAGAGGGCTTTCCGCGAACGGTTTTAGAGGCGATGAGTATGGGCAGAGCAGTCGTGGCTAGCGACGTGGCTGGCTGCAACGAGGCCGTAACGAACGGCTTTAACGGCCTGCTTTGCGAGGCGAAAAACTCCGCCGATCTAGCCGCAAAGATAGAAATTTTACTAAACGACGAAAATTTGGCCGCACAGATGGGACGAAACGGGCGGGAGCTTGCCGTGCGCGAGTTTGACGAGCGAGCGGTCGCTAGGAAATATATAGAAATTTACAGGAAATTTATCGATGTATAGGGCGTTTTTTAAGAGATTGCTGGATATTTGCGGCGCGATTTTTCTCATAGTTTTGACGCTGCCGATCATGGCGGTCGTCGCGGTTTTGATCTATTTTAAGGTTAGCAAGGACGTCATTTTTACGCAGGCGCGCCCGGGCTTGCACGCTAAAATTTTTAAAATTTACAAATTTAAAACGATGAGCGACGAGCGCGGCGCGGACGGCGAGCTATTGCCCGACGAGATGCGCCTAAGCGGTATCGGCAAGACCATCCGAAGCCTCAGCCTTGATGAGCTGCCGCAGCTTTTTAACGTGCTAAAAGGCGATATGAGCTTCATCGGGCCGCGTCCGCTTTTGGTCGAATACTTGCCTCTTTACGACGCCGAGCAGGCGACCCGCCACGACGTGAGGCCCGGTATCACGGGGCTAGCGCAGGTAAACGGCCGCAACGCGATCAGCTGGGCGGAGAAGTTTAAATTTGACGCTAGGTACGTCCGCGAGCTTAGCTTTGCGCTGGACGTTAAAATCGCGATTTTAACGGTGCAAAAGGTGCTAAAACGAAGCGGCGTGAGCAAAGAAGGCATGGCCACGACGGAGAAATTTAATGGCCGCAACTAAAATTTACGTTTACGGCTTTAGCGGACACGGAGCCGTCGTCGCGGACGTGGCAAGAGCGTGCGGATACGGCGAGGTCGTGTTTTTAGACGACGCTAAATTTGACGGCAAAAACGTGCTCAAATTTGACCCGAGCTTAGAAAAAGCGGACGTGATCGTAGCTGTCGGAGATAATAAAATCAGGCGCATCCTGCAAGAAAGAGTAAAAAACGTGGGCTTTGGCGTAGTAAATTTGATCCATCCAAGCGCGGTGGTAAGCGCTAGCGCGCAAATAGGCGAGGGCTCGGTCGTAATGCCGCACGCCGTCATAAACGCGCGCGCGCAAATAGGCGAGGGAGCAATAATAAACACTGGCGCGATCATCGAGCATGACTGCAAGATCGGCGATTTTGCCCACGTTAGCCCAAACGCGGCGCTAGCAGGCGGCGTAATCGTGGGCGCAAATACGCACGTGGGTATCGGCGCTTGCGTCATCCAATGCATAAAAATCGGCGCAAACTGCGTCATCGGAGCGGGCAGCGTCGTAGTACGAGATATCGCAGACGGTAGCGTCGCCTACGGTAATCCCGCTAAAGTTATGCGAAATTTGAGCTAAATTTGAGAGCTAAATATCGCTCGTCAAATTCGCGCTCGCAACGACAAAAACCGTCGCAAACTAAAAAATAGATAAAATTTAGCCAAGTCCCATGCGGCGTCAAATTTGCCGTTTAAAACGAATTTTGACGCAAAATTTAACAAAATCCCCATTT
Organism: uncultured Campylobacter sp.; assembly: GCA_963516335.1. GTDB lineage: Bacteria > Campylobacterota > Campylobacteria > Campylobacterales > Campylobacteraceae > Campylobacter_A. Next base: position 11,821 of record CAUQCZ010000014.1, read on the forward strand.
TCTACCCTCTAAAAGCGACTTTAAACGAGTTTTTATAAAAATATTTAGATTTTAAGTGCTACAATGCGTAAATTTCTTTAAGGAATAATAATGCAAAGAATTTTCCTAAGTCCGCCGCACATGAGCGGCAAAGAGCAAGAGTACATAAACGAGGTTTTTAAAAGCAACTATATCGCGCCGCTTGGCGAATACGTGAATAAATTTGAAGCGAGCGTCTCAAGCTACGCTGGCGCTCCCGATGCTTTAGCGCTAAATTCTGGCACGTCGGCGATCCACTTGGCGCTAAGAGTGCTGGGTATCGGCGCGGGAGACGTAGTGCTAGCCTCTACTTTTACCTTTATGGCGTCCGTTAGCCCGATACTCTATCAAGGCGCTACGCCAGTTTTTGTCGATAGCGACGAAAGCTGGAATCTAAGCCCCGAGCTACTAAAAAAGGCGATCGCAAATTCGCCTAAAAAGCCAAAAGCGCTCGTCGTCACGCACCTCTACGGTCAGGCGGCCAAGATGAAAGAGATCTGCGAGATCTGCGAGCGGGAAAATATCGCCGTCGTCGAGGACGCGGCCGAGGCGCTGGGCGGATTTTTAAGCGGCAAAGCGCTGGGTACGTTTGGACGGCTGGGCGCGTATAGCTTTAACGGCAACAAAATCATCACCACAAGCGGCGGCGGCATGCTGGTGGGCGAGAAAGAGCTCGTCGAGAAGGCGAGATTTTATAGCACCCAAGCTAGAGAGCCGTTTTTGCACTACGAGCATAAAGACTACGGCTACAACTACCGCCTGAGCAACGTCCTAGGCGCGATCGGAACGGCGCAGATGGAGGCGCTGGAAGCGCGCGTGATAAAAAAGCGCGAAATTTTTGAAAAGTACAAAAAAGAGCTTCCTGAGCTTGAGTTTATGCCAGAGATTGCAAATTCTCGCGGCAACCGCTGGCTAACGACCGCGCTCTTTAAAGAAAAAGGCGCGCATCTACGCGTGATAGAGGCGCTTGCGAAGGAAAATATAGAAAGCCGTCCGCTTTGGAAGCCGATGCATATGCAGCCTGTGTTTGAGGGGGCGCTAGCGTTCACGGACGGCACTAGCGAAGATATGTTTGCACGCGGTATCTGCCTGCCTAGCGGCACGGCGATGGGGGACGAGGAGTTTGCGCGAGTAGTAAAAATCGTAAAGGAAAATTTATAAATGTTTAAGGCGACGAAGCTAAAGCGGCTTGCGTTTTTCCTGGGTTTTGACGTCGCGATATTCGTCGCGTCGTTTTATCTGGCGTATCTGCTTAGATTTAGCGGCGTGCTGCCTGATTATTTTAGAGGCGGACTGGTCGCTGGCTGCGCTACGATGGTGGTTTTAAAGCTATTTTTCATGTGGCTTTTTAAAATTTACAAGGTGCCGTGGAGATTTTTTGGACTAAACGAAGCGAGGAAA
>CAUQCZ010000015.1:0-12683 GCA_963516335.1 uncultured Campylobacter sp.
ATTTTGCTAAAAATTTCCGACGCAAACGATACGGGCTTTTATAAATTGAGCTTCGAGGCGCGCTAGTTTTCTTTGATGTTCAGCCGCTCTGGGCTATGATTGCGCTAAAAAACAAAGAGCCTCTATGCAAAATTTAGACAAACTTTATATCTTTACCAACTCGCGAAAGATACGCGAATTTAACACGAAATTTCAAAACGAACTCGTGCCAAAGGCTATGACGATAGCGCAGTTTGAGCAAAAAGCCGTGCTGGTGCCCGGGCGCTTCGAGGCGGACGAGGCGTACGCGCTGGTACTGATGCAGCGAGCCTGCGCGAGCGTGAGAGAGGCCTCCGAGCGGCTGCGTATCCCGTCGGAGTTTTTTGCGTTTTTAAAAAACAACGACTATCTTTTTAGCTTTTTTAAGGAGCTCGCCATCAGCAAAAAGAGCGTGGCGGATTTGAAATTTAGCGATATTTACGCCGATTACGAGGAGCATCTGGGTATCCTCGAGGCGGTGCTGGCGCGATATAAAGAGCTGCTCGCGGCCGAAAATCTATACGACGGCATCGCGCTGCCTGAAATTTACGAGCTAAACGGCGGATTTGTCAGAGAATTTCGCGAGATTTATCTTGAAGTAGACGGCTTTTTGAGCGAATTTGAGTGGGAGCTGTTTAGCGAGATCGCAAAGCTAACGACGCTAAAAATCATCTTTCAAACCAGTAAATTTAACAAAAAACTGATCCTAAAACTAGCCGAAATTTCCGGCATTGACGCGAGCGAGTTTAGCCTATACGGCGAATTTGAGCTAAATTTGAGCTCACGCGAGCTAAAAAAAATTGGCGTCTTGCGCAAAAATCCGCTCGTTTTAAAAAGAAGCTTTAGCGCCAGAAGCCTGCAAGCGGCCTACGCGATGGCAAAGGCTAGCGAGTTTGTCGCAGGTGGCATCAAGCCCGAAAACATCGCCGTTATCCTGCCCGATGAGAGCTTTGCCGAGATCTTGCGCCTGCACGACCGCGGCAAGATGTTTAACTTTGCGATGGGCGAGAGCTTCACGCGAACGCGGTTTTTTCAAATTTTAAAGTGCATAGTAACCGCGATCAACGACAAAATCCGCGTAAATTTGAGCGAGGATAACTACGCGAGTTTTAACGAATTTGAGTTTAATCTGCACGAGCTTGGCGCCGGCTCCGAGCTATTTGCTAAATTTAAAAACGGTTTTGAAGCGCCTTGCTCGTTTGAGGATTTTAGGGTACTTATGGAGGAGATTTTGGTGCTTGAGAGCGATCACGCCGCCGCTCAAAAAGCTCGCGAGGAGCTATTTTACGCGCAGAGTTTGGCGCGGTATTTTAGCTTTACGCTACGTCAAATTTGCGAGATATTTTTGATAAAGTTAGCTAGGCTTAGGCTTGATCACGTAGGCGGCGGTAAGATCGGCGTTATGGGCGTTTTGGAGAGTCGCGGACTTAAATTTGAGGGCGTCATAGTGCTTGATTTTAACGACGATTTGGTGCCAAAGCGCAGTGTAAACGAGATGTTTTTAAGCTCGCGCGTGCGCCAAAAGGCGGGGCTCATCGGCTACGTAGACCGCGAAAATTTGCAGAGATTTTACTACGAGAGCCTAATCGGCGGCGCGAAAAAAGCGGCGATATGCTACGCGGCAAACGAGGAGAAAATCGCGTCGAGATTTCTCGGCGAATTTAACGCCGTGGAGGACGCGAGATTTAGCGACGAGAGCTATGCGGCGCTGTTTAACGGCGAATTTGACGCGGATGGCGAATTTGCGGACGAGCAAAAATTTGAGGCCGAGATAAACCCGCATCTTGACGAAAAGAACGAGGCTAAACCTAAGCAAGCAAAAACCGCCAAAGAGCGGAGTCTGTTTGAATTTGACGAATCAGGGGGCGGGCTAAATTCGGACGCAAATTTAGTCGGTAAATTTGACGAAAACGCCGCGCAAAACGAAACGCCGAGCGAAAATCCGCGAGCACTAAATTTGATAAAATTTACTGGAAAAACGCCCGCAAAGCCTAAAATTTTCGAGCAGGATATCATTGTCAAGCACGATTTTTTCGCTATCCCGCTCTCTTTTAGCAGGCTAAACACCTATTTGCAGTGTCCGCGGCGGTATTATTACAGATATATCCTAGGTGTAAAGCCGCCCGTTATGCCGCAAACCGCGTCTGCAGCGGACTTTGGTAACTCGCTGCACAGGGCGCTTTTTGAGTATTATTCTAAATTTGAAAGATTTGACCTCGCTAAATTTGAAACGGTGCTAAGAGAGCTAAATGTGCTGCCGCTAGAGCGCGAGATAACGATGATAAAGATGGAAAAATTTAAGGCCGTAGAGGATGCGAGATATGAGGCGGGATGGCGCGTGCAGGGGCTTGAAAAAGAGCTTGATAGCGTGTTCGCGGGCGTGCGAATAACGGGCAAAATCGACCGCATAGACGTGTGCGGCGGCGAGCTAGCGGTGATTGATTATAAAAGCGGAAAATTTGACGCCAAATCCTTGCAACTGCCCTTTTACGAGGCGCTCGTTGGTAGGCCTTGCGAGGGGTACTTTTACGATCTTAAAGATAATATGAACTTGGTGGCGGGCGAGGCTAGCACGGAGGCGCTTGCAGAGGTGATCGAGCAGCTAAAATCCATCAACGACACGCCGATAAATTTCGGGGAGGCAAAGGGCGCGATGAGCGAATACGAAGACTATAAAATTTTAGTCAAAGGCGAGCTATGAAGCCGTTTTTGGCCCTCGAGGCGAGTGCGGGCAGCGGCAAGACTTTTGCGCTTAGCGTGCGTTTTATCGCGATTTTGCTATCGGGCGCCGACGCGCGCGAGATCACGGCGCTGACCTTTACCAAAAAGGCCGCTAATGAGATGAAAGAGCGCATCGTGCAGACATTTTTGCGGCTCGAGGAAAAGGGTGCCGAACTAGCCGAGCTGGAGCAAATTTTGGGCGCGGGCAGGGAGGAAATTTTAGCTATGCGCGACGCTCGGGCGACGCATTTTTTAGAAAGCGATCTAAAAATCGGCACGTTTGACTCGTTTTTTGTGGGCATCTTGCGCAGCTTTTGTTTAAATTTGGGGTTAAGCGCGGATTTTGAAGTGAGCGAAAATTTAAACGAGCTACAGCGGGGCGAGTTTGTCGCGAGCGTGAGCAAGGATATGCGGCTACTAAAAGCGCTTGCGAATTTGATAGCGACGGCCGAGCGCAGTCAGAGTAGCTTTTTTGAGAGCTTGGAGATGTTTTACGAAAATTTCGGCGAGCTTAAAAGCAGCGAAAATGCGGCGTTTCCAAACGAAAGCGGCGTAGAAGAAGCGCTAAAAAATATGCGCGAATACGTCCTAGCTAGAGGCGGCGGCAAAGACGCGCAAAGCGCCGTGAAAGAGGGCAGTCCGAGCGAAATTTTAGCTCGATCTTTTATGTCGCGCGTAAGCCTTGATTATCGCACGTTTTCTAAAATTTATACGCCGGAGCTCGACGAGATGTTTTTTGAGTTAAAAGCGCGGCTAAAGCGATATTTTGACGCGCTAGAGGAGTATAAAATCGCCGAGCTGGCTAGATTTTTAAAAATCTATAAAGAGTGCAAAATCTCGCTAAATAAAAGGCTAAATTCACTCGCCTTTAGCGACGTGACGCGCCTAGTTTACGAGCTTTTAAGGGGCGGCGAAACGGACGCGCAGATGCTTTATTTTAGGCTTGACGGACGTATAAATCACCTGCTCATCGACGAGTTTCAAGACACCAACGTCGCGCAGTACGAGATCATGCGTCCGCTAATCGAAGAAATCGTTGCCGGATACGGACAAAACGGGCTTGGTAGCTTTTTTTACGTAGGCGACGTAAAGCAGAGTATCTATCGTTTTCGCGGCGGCAAAAAGGAGCTTTTTGGTAAGCTGATGCGAGATTTTCCGCAGATCAAAGCGCAAAATTTGGAGGTAAATTACCGCAGTAAAAAGGCGCTGGTTAGATTTACGAACGCCGTATTTGCAGGCAAGATCGAAAATTTTAAACCGCAAAGAACGCCGCAAAAAGAGGGCGAGCGGGTAAATTTGGTAGGGCAGATGCCGTACTTTGAGGCACAGGAGGACGATCTTGGCTTCGTGCGGGTATGTAGCGGCGATGACGTGGCGGTAGAGGCGGTGCAACAGGTTAAATTTCTCCTGCAAAAAGGGGTCTGTGAGGACGATATCACCGTGCTTTGCTGGAAAAACGACGATATAAATAAAATCTCAAATTTGCTGAGCGAGGCAGGCGTAAAAAGCGTGAGCGAGGGTGTGACGGCGCTGCTAGCGAGCAAAAACGCGCGCGCAGTAGCGGAATACGCTAAATTTTGCCTATTCGGCGAGCGAATTTACAAGCTAAATACCGAAGCGATCCTAGACGTAAACGCCATAAAACTAAGCGTAAATCCGCAAAAATCGGCGCTTGAGAGCTTGCACTATCTAGCGGGCAGACTCGGCGTAGATATGAGCGACGCGGACGTTTTACGGTTGCTTGAGCTAGCGCAGCTGTATTCAAATTTGACCGAGTTTGTCTATAATCTTGATAGATTTGAAGCCAAAGCGAGCGCAAAAAGCGGCGAGGGCGTGAAAATAATGACCGTGCACAAGTCAAAGGGGCTGGAGTTTGAAAACGTGATCGTATGCGATAAAATGGGCGCCGGACGGCAGGGCGGATCAAATTTCATCGCGGAATATGACGCGGGTACGGGCTCCTGGCAGGTGCGACACAACGTCAAAAAACAGTGCATCGACGAGGATTTTGCAAAACTAAAAGAAAAGGCGGCGCGGCTCGAGCGCGAAGAGGATATGAACAAGCTCTACGTCGCGCTAACTCGGGCGATTGGGGGGCTAATCATCGTTAAAAAAACGGGCGCAAACGGCAGAAACCCGAGCTTTTTTGGGGCGTACGAGAGTAGCGGCGAGGTTATAGAGTATCTTGATTTGGTTGATTTTAGCTTCGGCGAACCGACTCCTAGCAAGGCGCGAAATTTGACGGCGCCGGGCAAATTTGAGCCTATAGAGCTAGTTCAAATTTCAAAGCAAATCGTAGATGAAACGCCCAAAACCGAGGGCAAAAATCAAAAGGCGATTTATTTTGGTTTGGCGCTGCACTATCTGCTAGAAATGGCGGAAAAATTTGACGAGGACTCGCTAAAAACGGCGCAAATTTCGATGCGAAACGCTTTTCATAAATTTTTGGACGAGGGCGAGCTGGATGAAATTTACGCGCGCGGGCTAAATTTGATAAACGAGCCTAAATTTAAACAGATGACGCAGGCAAAAAGGATGTTTAAGGAGCAGCCTTTGCGCTTTGAGGGCGCGCTAAAGCAGCTTGATCTGCTCTGCTTGGACGAAAATGAAATCTGCGTGATCGACTATAAAACGAGCGATAAAAGTATAGATGAAAATATCGCGCAGGTTGAGGAGTACAAAAAAATACTAGCTCAAATTTATCCGAATTTGAGCGTGAGGGCGGCGATATTTTACGCTTTGCGGGACGAAATTCGAAGCATTGATATTTAAATATAGCTTAAATTAAGCTATTTGTAAGGTGCATTTGAATACAATCACGACTTAAAATTATCTAAAGGGTAAGAAAATGACGAAAATAACAAAACCAAACGAAGTGGAGCGCGAGTGGATCGTGCTTGACGCGACAGGTAAGCGTTTTGGTAGATTGCTAACCGAGGTAGCTACGCTGCTTCGCGGTAAGCATAAACCAAATTTCACTCCGAATGTCGATTGCGGCGATTACGTTATCATAATCAACGCTTCTAAAGCCGAATTTACGGGCAACAATAAAGCCGAGCAAAAGCTTTATCACCGCCATTCAGGATATTTTGGTAGCACGAAGAGCGAGAAATTCGGCGAGCTTTTGGCCGATAAACCTGAAAAACTGTTCAAGCTAGCCGTTCGCGGAATGCTTCCAAAAACAAAACTCGGCAGAGAGATGATAAAAAAACTAAAAGTTTACGCCGGCAGCGAGCACCCGCACACGGCTCAAATAGCTAAAAAAGAAGGAAAATAATCATGGCGAAAGTTTATGCAACCGGTAAAAGAAAAACTGCCGTAGCAAAAGTCTGGCTAAAACCGGGCAGCGGTAAAATTTTAGTAAACGGACTTGATCTAAACACTTGGCTGGGCGGACACGAGGCTATTAAGCTAAAAGTAGTTCAGCCTTTGCTTTTAACAAAACAAGAGGGTTCTATAGACGTAACCGCAACGACTCTAGGCGGAGGATATTCTGCTCAGGCTGAGGCGCTAAGACACGGCATATCAAGAGCATTGGCTCTATTTGACGCCGACTTTAGAGCGACTCTAAAACCAAAAGGCCTACTAACTCGCGACTCACGCGTCGTCGAGCGTAAGAAATTCGGTAGAAGAAAAGCTAGAAGAAGCCCGCAATTCTCTAAACGCTAATAGTTTGTTAAAGCCGTTTTGTCGGCTTTTAGATTTCGGAGATGAGGCATACGGTTTGACAAGACCGATATGTCTCGAATTACGTGTTAAATTTAGATTTATAAATTAGTGATAAAATCAAAAAATAGTCTCGTGAAAAAACGGGGCAAAAGAAAGGATAACTTATGAAAAAGATTGCTCTTGCTTTAGTTGCTGCTACTGCGCTTTTTGCCGCTGATTCAGCTTACAATTACGAACTAACTCCGACAATAGGCGGCGTTCATCCTGAAGGAAATTTGGGAACAAATGAACAATCGGCTATAGGTTTAAGAATCGGAAGAAACCTTGAGAATTTCTTTATAGACCACGTAGAACTCGGTCTTAGCCACACTAACAAGATAAGAGAGTATGGCGTAGACGGAAAGGCTACTAGATATTTCGTTAATGCTATTAAAGATTTCGGTCTAACTGAAAAACTATCTCTTTACGGCTTGCTTGGTGCAGGATATGAAGATGTCTCAAAAAAATTCGTCAAAAACGATGACGGCGGCTTCGGTCAATACGGCCTTGGTTTGAGATATCAAATTACCGATAACTTTGCTCTACGCGCTGAAGCGGTAGATGCTATTAAATTTGAGCATGCAGATCACAACCTATTCTATACGCTAGGTTTTGCAGTTGGCTTCGGTGCTAAAAATGCTCCTGTAGTTGCAGAGGCGCCAAAAGCTGAGCCTGTTTCAGCTCCTGTAAGCCTTGATGATGATAACGACGGTGTTTTAAACGATGTCGATCAATGCCCAAATACACCGGCAGGCGTAGTAGTTGACGAGACTGGATGCGAGAAGGTTATCGTTCTTAGAGATATTGGCGTAAACTTCGCATTTGATAGCTACAAAATAACTCCAAAATATCTTGAGGAGATCAAGAAAGTAGCTAACTTCATGGGCGAAAATCCAGGCTACCGCGTAGTTCTAAGCGGACATACAGACAGCGTTGGCGCTGAGGCTTACAACCAAAAACTATCTGAAAAAAGAGCAAATGCAGTTGCTAAAGCTCTTGAAGAACTTGGCGTAAGCGCAGACAAGATCACTGCTGTAGGATACGGTGAGCTTAAACCTGTCGCTTCAAATAAAACAAAAGAAGGACGCGCTGAAAATAGACGCGTTGAAGCTAGATTTAACAAATAATTAGCCTAGCTTAATGCATGGACGAGATTAAATTTGAACTTATTTGGTCGTTAATCTCGTCCTATTCTTTAAAAATCTTAGGCTCTATCGCCATCTTGTTTATCGGCAAATGGTTAGTAGCTAAAATCTCAAATCTTGTATCAAAATTAGTTACTTCTTCTAGACTTGACGAAACCCTTTCGAATTTCTTACTAAATATCATCAAAACGCTTCTCATGGCTTTCGTAATCATAGCTGCGATCGCAAATTTGGGCGTCGAGACGTCTATGTTTGTTGCTGCGTTAGGTGCTATCGGTCTTGCTATCGGTATGGCGTTTAAGGATACTTTTTCAAACATCGGCGCAGGATTTTTGATAATATTTTTTAGACCGTTTAAGCTCAAAGACCACATCGAAGTCGCAGGCGTGCAAGGCGCGGTCAAAGAAATCAATATGTTTAGCACTGTTTTGCGAACAGCCGATCACAAAACCATCATTATCCCAAATGGACGCATCATAAGTAGCAATATAATAAACTTCTCAAAAGAGGGTACCAGGCGCGTTGAGCTCGTATTCTCCATAGATTATAAAGACGATTTAAAGCTTGCAAAAGAGATTATTTTAAACCTTGCTGCCGAAAACAAAAAGATACTAAAAGAGCCAAAGCCATTCGTCGGCGTCGGGAGCCTGGGTGAAAATAGCGTAAATTTGACAGCTAGATTTTGGTGTGCGAGCGATGATTTTTCGGATGTACAGTTTGCTATGCTAGAGAGCGTCAAGCTCGAATTTGACGCCAAAGGCATCTCTATACCGTCACCGCAGCTTAGCATCCGATATCAAGACAAAAAGCAAGACGAGCAAATTTGATCACGCGGTTTTTTGCGTATTTTATATTTATGCGCTCGCATAGTTGATAAGTCAAATTTGATTCGCAAGCTAGCTTTGCTAAATTTGTATAAAAATGCGCTAGCGCGAGAAATTTTGCCTGCAATATTTTAAACAGTATCCTTACATAAAAGTTAAATTTGACATCATGGTATTTTAAGAAAACCATAATTTCAGTAACTAGCCTACAATAAGGTAAAACGAAATAAAAACCCATAACGATGAAAATTTAAAATTTAAAAAAGCCGACTTAAGGCAAATTTTAAAATACAAAAAGTAAAATCAAAATCTATTAAAACGTAAATTTGACGCAAAAATGCCGTCAAATTTGCAGTAGCGCAATCAAAAAAGAAAGAAACAAAATGAAAAAAACCATACTTTTTGACCTAGACGGTACGCTTATCGACTCGACGCCCGCGATCCTTGACGGATTTGGCGCGGCGTTTCGCGCTCACGGCGAACCTGCTCCAAAGCCCGAGGCGGTGAAGGCTCTAGTCGGTCATCCGCTTGACGTCATGTTTGCCGAACTTGGCGCGCCGACGCAGCTCTTGTCTGATTATATCGCCGCATATAAGGCGCGTTACGAGCAGATTTTTTTGGAGCAAACGTCTTTGCTTGAGGGCGCGGCGGGTGCATTGGCGCTTGCCAGCGAGGTCGCGGACGTGGGCGTCGTGACGACGAAAACATCGAAATTTTCGGTCATTTTGCTTGAGCATTTGGGCGTTATGAAATTTATCAAAACAGTGATCGGCAGAGACGACGTCGTAAACCCAAAGCCCGACCCCGAGCCTATAAACGTGGCTCTTGAGCGCCTAGGCAAGACAAGCGCGCAAGATAAGGCAAACGCCTTTATGATCGGCGACACGACGATGGATCTGGATGCTGCGAAGCGTGCGGGCATCGCCGGCGTCGGGCTGGTTTGCGGCTACGGCAAGGAGGCTGATTTGCGCGAGCATTCAAATTTGATCTTTAAAAATGCATTTGAGGCGGTTAAATTTATAGCGTAGAGATGAGACTGCCGGTAAATTTAGAATTTTAGTAGCGATCAAAAGCCTATAGTTAGCTTGATAAACGGCTATTTTTAACGTTTGATTGAGTTGGCAAATTTGACCGCCTATAAAGCGTAGCGATAAGTACGACAAGCCAAATTTAAATCAAATTTGCCGCAAGAACCAGGGCAAAGAGGCAAATTTGGCTTACCGATGCGTTACCTTTCCTTCGAGGACTCAAACGTATTAATTCTATAGAGATAAATGCCGCAAAAACCCGCTTCCATGATTTTTACTAGCTCGTCGTTACCCGGGCAGCCGTAAAGCAGAGGTTGGCGCCCGCGACTAAGATTACCAGTATGTAGCTAACGGCGGCTTATTTTCTGCTGAGCCGTCTTTAGAAGTAGCCTTAAGCCTTCTGGGCGATGGTTATGAAACCGCGTCGCGAGACGGCGATGATAGGCGGCTGTCCTCTTGTGCTAGCTATCGCAAATTTTGCTTTGTTTACGATTTTTCATTCGCTGCGGCTTAAAAGCATAAGACGAAAATCGCGGCTAGAGCGGGTAAAATTTTACGCATAGTTTCTTCGTTTTTTAAATTTATCGCTTAAAATTGAGCGGCTTTTAAAATCGGCTACCAAATCAAATTTAGGGCCTTAGATTATTAAATTTGAACTTTTTTGAAAATGTAACTTAGCTGATTAATTAGATATTTTGGAAACTAGCTCTATAATAAAAGATTTTTAAAAATCGTAAGAAAATTTAAGGCGGAAAAATGGCTAAAATAATGAAAACTATGGACGGAAACGAGGCTGCGGCGCACGCGGCTTACGCATTTACCGAGGTTGCGGGCATCTACCCGATCACTCCTAGCTCGCCGATGGCCGATTACACCGATATGTGGGCGGCTCAGGGCAAGAAAAATTTATTCGGCATGCCCGTTAAAGTAGTCGAAATGCAAAGCGAGGGCGGGGCTGCGGGCACCGTACACGGCTCGCTGCAAGTAGGCGCGCTAACTACGACGTATACTGCTTCGCAAGGCCTTTTGCTAAAAATCCCGAATATGTATAAAATCGCAGGCCAGCTGCTACCAGGCGTCATCCACGTGAGCGCGCGCTCTATCGCGGCTCAGGCGCTTTCTATCTTCGGCGATCATCAGGACGTTTATGCCTGTCGCCAGACGGGCTTTGCGATGCTGGCAAGCGGCTCCGTGCAAGAGGTCATGGATATCGCGGGCGTCGCGCATCTAGCGGCGATTAAGGGTCGCGTGCCGTTTTTGCACTTTTTCGACGGATTTCGCACGAGCCACGAGATACAAAAGGTCGAGGTGCTTGACTACGCGCACTTTGATAGGCTTCTTGACCGCAAGGCGCTGCAAAAATTTAGAGACGAGGCGCTAAGCCCCGAAAACCCGAAGACTCGCGGTACGGCTCAAAACGACGACATCTACTTCCAAACGCGCGAGCTAGCTAACCGCTACTACGACGCGGTGCCTGATATCGTGGCTGAGTATCTAAAAGAAATTTCAAAAATCACGGGACGAGATTATAAACCGTTTAATTATTACGGCGATCCGCACGCTACGCGCATCGTGGTCGCGATGGGTTCGGTAACGCAAACTCTCGAAGAAGTGGTCGATCACCTTCGCGCAAAGGGCGAAAAAGTAGGCGTGCTAAAGGTACATCTATACCGTCCGTTTAGCCTAAAATACCTCTTTGACGTGATGCCTGAGACGGTAGAAAAGATCGCCGTGCTAGACCGCACGAAAGAGCCGGGAAGCCTCGGCGAGCCGCTATATCTGGACGTTAAGGCTGCGTTTTACGGACGCAAAAATCAGCCCGTGATCGTGGGCGGTCGCTACGGTCTGAGCTCAAAGGACGTCGATCCTGCGCAAATGCTAGCCGTCTTTGAAAATTTAAATTTGAGTGAGCCTAAAAATGGCTTTACCGTCGGTATCGAGGACGACGTGACCTTCACCTCGCTAAAAGCCGGCGAGAAAATTTCGCTAAGCGACGCAAGCGTGAAAGAGTGCCTATTTTACGGCCTTGGCGCGGACGGTACCGTCGGAGCGAATAAAAACTCCATCAAAATCATCGGCGATAAAACCGAGCTTTACGCGCAGGCGTATTTTGCATACGACAGTAAAAAATCCGGCGGCTACACGCGCTCGCATTTGCGTTTCGGTAAAAACCCGATCCGCTCGACCTATCTCGTCTCAAATCCGCACTTCGTAGCCTGCTCGGTTGCGGCGTATCTTGAAATTTACGACGTGATAGACGGTATCCGCGAGGGCGGGACGTTCCTGCTAAACTCGATCTGGGACGCCGAGCAGACGGTTGCTAAACTGCCGAATAAAGTAAAGAAAATTTTAGCCGAGAAAAGAGTAAATTTCTACATCATCAACGCCACTAAGCTAGCTCGCGAGATCGGGCTAAAAAACCGCACGAACACCATTATGCAGTCGGCGTTTTTTAAGCTCGCCGACATCATCCCGTTTGCCGACGCTCAAAAATACATGAAAGAGTACGCGCACAAAGCCTACGCCAAAAAGGGCGAAGCGATCGTAGAGATGAACTACAAGGCCATCGATATGGGCGCAGACGGGCTGGTCAAGGTCGAAGTAGATCCTAGCTGGGCAAATTTGACGGATGATACGAGCGCAGAGGAAAAATACGTCGGCGACGAATTTATAGAAAAAATCGTCAAGCCTATCAACGCCGCCAGGGGCGATAGCTTGCCGGTTTCGGCCTTTGTTGGCTTTGAGGACGGACACTTTAAATCAGGCACCACGCAATACGAAAAACGCGGCATCGGCGTAATGGTGCCGAAGTGGATCGAGGGCAACTGTATCCAGTGTAATCAGTGCGCCTTCGTCTGCCCGCATGCGGTGATCCGCCCGTTTCTCATCGACGAAAACGAGCTCGCCGCCGCGCCGCAAACCGTGCAAGATCACGTCCTAGACGCCAAAGGCAAAGAGGTAAAAGGGCTAAAATACAAAATCCAAGTAAGCCCGCTTGACTGCACGGGCTGCGAGCTGTGCGCTCAAATTTGCCCGAGCAAGGAAAAATCGCTCGTCATGGTGCCGCTAGCCGAGGAGATGGAGCGACACGAGCAGGAAAACGCTGATTATTTATTTAAAAAAGTAACCTACAAAGACGACCTGATGAGCAAAGATAGCGTCAAGGGCGTGGGATTTGCGCAGCCGCTATTTGAGTTTCACGGCGCATGCCCGGGATGCGGCGAGACGCCTTATATCGG